>JAIEHQ010000066.1 GCA_029065825.1 Alistipes sp. | reverse complement strand
GAAGCGGCTGATGACCGTGTAGATCTGGTCGGCCGAACGGAGTATCTGCTGGTGTTTCGATTCGTATTTTTCCATGGTCGTTTCGTGTGTTTTGTGGCACAATTCGCCGGCGAAGATAGCTTTTGCGCCCGAATCGTGCAAATCCGCAGCGGACGGTTTCTGCGGGACATCCCCTGTGCGGCCGATCGGCGGGGCGTTCCGGGAGCGGAAGGGTGTCTCCTTCGTCAGTCGATTTCGATCGTCCGCCGCTCGCCCTCGCCCGGCGTGATGCGGACGGTCATGACCCCGTCGGGAAGCAGCTCCTCGATCTTCTCGGGCCATTCGATCAGGCAGAGGTCGCCCGAGTAGAAATACTCCTCGTAGCCGAAGTCGTAGGCCTCCTCCGAGCGGTCGATCCGGTAGAAGTCGAAGTGGTAGATGGGGCGGCCTCCGCTCCCCGAATAGTGATTGACGATGGCGAAGGTGGGGCTGGTTACCGTGTCGCCGGCTCCGAGCCGGGCGACGATCTCGCGGATCAGCGTGGTCTTGCCCGCGCCCATTCCGCCGCGGAAGACCACCACCGAACGCTCGCCGATGGCCTCGACCACCGCCTCCGCCGCTTCGGGCAGGTCGCCGCGGGAATCTATGTGGATAGTTTTCATCCGTAAGTCGTTTTGTGTCGTGCAAAGATAGCGGTTTTCCGCTTGCATGCAAAGGCGGCGGGCCGCCAGACCCGCCGCTTCGCTCTATTTCTTGGGGTGCAGCACGATGTAGGGAACGATCATCTCCTCCATCGAGATGCCTCCGTGCTGGAAGGTGTCGCGGTAGTAGCGTATGTAGCGGTTCGCGTCGTTGTTATACACCAGGAAGTCCCTGCCCGAGGCGAATATGTAGCTCGACGAGAGGTTGATCGACGGGAGCTGGATCTCCTCGGGGCGCGTGATTTCGAACACCTCGCGCGGGTTGTAGGCCAGGTTGCGCCCGGTTTTGTAGCGCAGGTTGGGCGAGGTCTCCCGGTCGCCCGTCACCTTGACCGGATTGTCGATGCGGATGGTGCCGTGATCCGAAGTGATGACCACCGTGTGGCCCCGCTGGGCCAGCAGCCGCAGCAGCGTGAGCAGGTCCGAATGCTCGAACCACGAGCGGGTCAGCGAGCGGAAGGAGGCTTCGTCTTCGGTCAGCTCGCGGATGATCTCCGTCTCGGTGCGGGCGTGCGAGAGGATGTCGAGGAAGTTATAGACGATGACCGAGAAGTCGGCATCGTAGATGCGCTGGATGTTGTCGATCAGCTTGCGGCCCGCCTCGGGGCGGACCAGCTTGTCGAAGGTGTACTTGTAGCTCTTGCCGGCGGAGGCCATCTGCCGGCGCAGGAAATCCTCCTCGTAGCGGTTCTTGCCTCCCTCTTCGTTGTCGTTGAGCCATTTTCCGGGCATGAGCTTGTCGATGGCCAGCGGCATCAGCCCGGCGAATATGGCGTTGCGGGCGTACTGGGTCGCCGTGGGGAGGATGGCGCAGTAGAAGTCGTCCACCGCCACGTCGTAGTGGCCCCGCAGCAGCGGGCTGATCGCCCGCCACTGGTCGTAGCGGAAGTTGTCGATCAGCAGCAGCGTGGTCTTGGGGTGGGTGTCCGCCACCGGAAAGATCTTCGAGCGCATGAGCGTGTGCGACATGATGGGCGTGCGTTCGTCGCGCCGGTTGATCCAGTCGGCGTAGTTGCGGCGCACGAACTTGCCGAACTCCTGGTTGGCCTCCTGCTTCTGGAAGGCGACGATCTCCTTGATGCCCTGATCGGTCGAGTCCGACAGTTCGATCTCCCAGTTGGTGATGCGGCGGTAGATGTTGCACCAGTCGGCGAACGTGTCGGCCATCTGGAGCGACGAGGAGATGCGCCCGAACTCGGCCCGGTAGTCGGCCGAGGTCTGCTCGGTGACGAGCTGGCGGGAGTGGACGTGTTTCTTGATCGAGAGCAGCACCTGGTTGGGATTGACCGGCTTGATGAGGTAGTCGGCGATTTTCGAGCCGACGGCCTTGTCCATGATGTTCTCCTCCTCGCTCTTGGTAACCATGATGACGGGGGTCGTGGGGCGAGCCTCCTTGATTTTCGGCAGGGTTTCGAGTCCGGTCATGCCGGGCATCATCTCGTCGAGGATGATCAGGTCGAAATCCTCCTCCGTGGCCATGTCGATGGCGTCGTAGCCGTTGTTGCAGCAGGTTACCTCGTAGCCTTTCCCCTGCAGGAACAGGATGTGCGGTTTCAGCAGATCGATCTCGTCGTCCACCCAAAGTATCTTGACCATATGGCGGTGTTTTAATGGAACAAAAATAGTCGTTTTACCACTATATACAATGCGCGTGCCGGGGAATTTATTGTGCCGGCGGGGGAACTTTTCTGCAGCGTGGGGCGCTGCGGCCGGGCGGTCGGTCTGCGTCCCGGACGGCCCGCCCGCGGGGTGTGGCGCGGTATTTGGAGGGAAACGCTCCCGGGCTGGGGCGGCCTCCGGCGGCAGCGGATAAAAAAAGTTGGTAGTTTGTTGTGAGATAACCGAATAAAACTTATATTTGCAGTCCCGAAAAGGGTATTAACTTAATTAATCATAGTATGACAAAGGCAGATATCGTCAGCGAAATCGCGAAAAGCACCGGTGCTGAAAAAGTACAGGTTCAGGCTATCGTTGAGGCTTTTATGGAGAGCATCAAGGGTTCTCTGGCCTCGAACAACAACGTGTATCTCCGGGGTTTCGGCAGCTTCATCGTGAAGAAGCGCGCCAAGAAAGTGGCTCGTAACATCTCCAAGAATACGACCATCACGATTCCGGAGCACAATATTCCGGCTTTCAAGCCTGCAAAGAGCTTTGCGGCGAAGGTTAAATAAATAGAAGTACAATCTCAAAACAATTACAGTTATGCCGAACGGAAAGAAACATAAGCGTCACAAGATGGCGACTCACAAGCGTAAAAAACGTCTGCGCAAGAATCGTCACAAGAAAAAGTAAGTAGCACGCTCCGTGCGAAAGAAGGGAACGATAAAGCTAAAAGGGTACAGGACTCTTTTAGCTTTACCTGTTTTCCGGTTCCGGCCTTTTCGCGGGGGTCGGACACGCCGCAGGCTCTCGCTGCGGCGGCTCCGGAAGGAGATTCCGCGAAGCCGGTCGGCAGGGCGGGGACGGATTCCGTCGCCGGAGCCGGCGGCATGAAGACGAAAGGAAGCAGGGTCGTGCTTCCCCGATACGAAACGGCCCGTAACCCGATAACATTCGAATCCGCATGCGCCGCTCCGTGCCGCGCCGTGCGCAAACATATATGAATCGCGAATTAATAGTCAATGTAAATCCGACCGAAATATCGATCGCCCTGTGCGAGGACAAGGTATTGGTCGAACTCAATAAGGAACAGTGTCAGACGGGTTTCGCCGTCGGAGATATTTATTTGGGCAAGGTGCGCAAGATCATGCCGGGGCTGAACGCCGCGTTCGTCAATATCGGCCATGAGCGCGATGCCTTCATCCACTACCTCGATCTGGGAACGCAGTTCTCTTCGCTGCAGAAGCTGGTGGACAGCTACCAGCCCGGGCGGCGCGGCATGCGCGTCGAGACGATGAAGATGGAGCCGGCGATCGAGAAGTCGGGAAAGATCGGCTCCTACCTGCAGCCCGGACAGACCATCCTGGTGCAGGTGGCGAAGGAGGCCATCTCGACCAAGGGACCCCGCCTGACGGCCGATGTCTCGCTCGCCGGGCGCAATGTGGTGCTGGTGCCCTTCTCCTCGAAGGTGTTCCTCTCGCAGAAGATCCGTTCTGCCGAGGAGAAGAAGCGGCTCAAGGGGATCGCGGCGGCGGTGCTGCCCAAGAATTTCGGCGTGATCATCCGCACTGCGGCGGTCGAGGCGAAGGATAGCGATATCGAGCAGGATATCCGCTCGCTGCTGGACCGCTGGCAGAAGACCCTGCAGAATATCCGCAGGAAGACGGCTCCCGCACAGCTTATGAGCGAGCTGAGCCGGGCCAACACCATCATCCGGGACTCGCTGGGCGGCTCCTTCTCGCAGATCGTCGTCGATGACGAGGCGATGTTCCACGAGATCCAGAACTACATTCGTGTGATCGAGCCTCAGAGCGAGAAGCTCGTGAAGCTCTACCGGGGCAACGTGCCCATCTTCGACAACTTCGACATTTCGAAGCAGATCAAGTCGCTCTTCGCCAAGTACGTGTCGCTGCGGCGGGGCGCCTACCTCATCATCGAGCACACGGAGGCGATGAACGTGATCGATGTCAATTCGGGCAACCGGACCAAGGCGGAGGACGACCAGGAGCAGACGGCGCTCGACGTGAACTTGGCCGCCGCGAAAGAGATCGCCCGCCAGCTGCGTCTGCGCGATCTGGGCGGCATCGTGATCATCGACTTCATCGACATGCACAAGGCCCCCAATCGGCAGCTGCTCTACGAGGAGATGACCAAGCTGATGTCCACCGACAAGGCCAAGCACACGGTGCTGCCCCTGACCAAATTCGGCCTGATGCAGATCACCCGCCAGCGGGTGCGCCCGGTGGCCGTCCAGGATGTCACGGACGTGTGCCCCACCTGCAACGGCACCGGACGGATCGAGCCGACGGTGCTGCTCGACAAGAAGATAGAGAACAAGATCTCCTATCTGTCGCAGGACGCTCATCAGAAGTATATCAAGCTGCAGGTCAGCCCCTACGTCTCCTCCTACCTCAACCACGGCCTTTGGTCGCTGCGCCGCCGCTGGGAGTGGAAGTACAAGGTGCGCCTGAAGATCGTCGCCGACCAGAGCGTCGGCATCGTCGATGTGCGTTATTACGACAAGAACGGCAAGGATCTCTATAAGAAATAAGAGTCGGACGACGGATCGAAAAACGGCCTTGGGGAACACTGCGTTCCGCGAGGCGTTTTTTTGGATCGCAACCTCTGAAAAACGATGGCTCGCGTAGAAAAAACCGATATTTTGCAGCTCGCGGCCGCCGGAGCGTGCTCCGGCGAGCTGCGCCGGGCGTATGACTCCGGCAGCCGGACCGTGCATCTGAAGGATCTGGTCGGCGGCGCCTTCTCCGTCTATGCCGCCGCGCTCGCGGCCCGGGCGGGGGGCGTGCACCTTTTCGTGGCCGAAGACCGCGATGCGGCGGCCTATCTGCTCAACGACTTCTATGCGCTGCTCGATCCGGCGCGCGTCTATTTCTTCCCCTCCTCCTACAAGCGCTCGATCGTTTACGGCACGGAGGATCCTCAGGGGGTGGTGCTGCGGACGGCGGCGCTCGGAGCGCTGCGCCGTGCGGCGGCCGGTGCGGACGGCTATACGATCGTCTGCACCTACCCCGAGGCGCTGGCCGAGCGGGTGGCCGATCCCGATGCGATGCGCCGCCGCACGGTGCGGGTCGGCGTGGGCGACCAGCTGGCTCCCGATGCGCTGGAGCAGCGCCTGATCGAGATGGGATTCTCCCGTGTGGACTTCGTTTACGAGCCGGGGCAGTATTCGATCCGGGGCGGTATCTTCGACCTCTTCTCCTTTTCGGAGAGCAAACCTTTCCGGCTCGATTTCTTCGGCGATACGGTCGATTCGATCCGCCGCTTCGAGATCTCCAGCCAGCTCTCCTCCGAGCGGCTCGACCGGGTGGAGGTGCTGCCCAACCTGAACGGATTCGCCGAGGAGCGCATCACGCTGCCCGCGTTCGCCGGCGAGGACGGTCTCTTCTGGTTCTTCGATCCCGACTATGCCCTGCGGCGCGTCAATGACCTGCGTCGCAAGGCGCTCGCCGAGATGGAGGAGCCGGCCGAGATCGACCGCTACCTGGCCAGCCGCAACACGCTGCTGCGCGACATGGAGGGGATGCGTCTCTTCTCGCTGCGCGACAGCCTGCGGGAGCGGCCTGCCGATGGCGCGGTGCTGTTCCGGACGGCACCCCAGCCGAAGTTCAACAAGAACTTCGAGCTGCTGGCCGACGATATGACCTCGATGGCGCAGCGGGGCTACAAAACCTATGTCCTGTCGGAAAACAGGGCGCAGCTGGAGCGGCTCGAGAACATCTTCTATCAGTCGGGACGCCGGGAGGTCCGGATCGAGCCGCTGGCGCTGACGCTTCACGAAGGGTTCGTCGATCACGACCTGAAGAGCTGTTTCTATACCGACCACCAGATCTTCGACCGCTACCAGCGCTACCGCATCAACGGGGAGATCAAGCGCGACGAGCAGATGACCGTCGCGGAGCTGAACCAGTTGCGGCCGGGCGACTACGTGGTCCACATCGATCACGGCGTGGGGCGCTTCGGGGGGCTGGTCAAGATCAACGAGAACGGCAAGGTGCACGAAGCGATCAAGCTCGTCTATAAGGACAACGACGTACTCTTCGTGCATGTCCACGCGCTCCACCGCATTTCGCGCTACAAGAGCGGCGAGGGGGAGCCGCCGAAGATCTACAAGCTGGGCAACGGTGCCTGGCAGAAGCTCAAGACGGCGACCAAGAAGGCCGTCAAGGATATTTCGCGCGAGCTGATCGCCCTCTACGCCAAGCGCAAGGCGAGCAAGGGGTTCGCCTTCTCGCCCGACGGTTACCTGCAGCAGCAGCTCGAAGCCTCGTTCATGTGGGAGGACACGCCCGATCAGCAGAGTGCGACGCAGGCCGTCAAGCGCGACATGGAGTCCGACGAGCCGATGGACCGCCTGGTCTGCGGCGACGTGGGCTTCGGCAAGACCGAGGTGGCGATCCGCGCGGCGTTCAAGGCCGCGACCGACGGCAAGCAGGTGGCGGTGCTGGTGCCGACCACGATCCTCGCCCTGCAGCACTACCGCTCCTTCATGCAGCGGCTGAGGGATTTCCCCGTCAAGGTGGAGTACCTCAACCGCACCAAGTCGTCGAAAGAGACCGCCCGCATCCTCGCGGAGCTGGCCGAGGGGCGCATCGACATCCTGATCGGCACCCACAAGATCCTGGGCAAGCAGGTGCGCTTCCACGATCTAGGGCTGCTCATCATCGACGAGGAGCAGAAGTTCGGCGTGGCGGCCAAGGAGAAGCTCACGCAGCTGAGCGTGAGCGTCGATACGCTGACCCTTACGGCCACGCCCATTCCCCGCACCCTGCAGTTCTCGCTCATGGGGTCGCGCGACCTGTCGGTCATCGCCACGCCGCCGCCCAACCGCCAGCCGATCGTCACCGAGTCGCACGTCTTCTCGGAGGAGCTGGTGCGCGATGCGGTCAATGCCGAGCTGGCGCGCGGCGGCCAGGTCTATTTCGTCCACAACCGGGTCGATGACCTGCACGCGCTGCAGGGGATGATTACCCGCCTCTGCCCCGGCGCGCGCGTGGCGACGGGCCACGGCAAGATGCCGGCCGAACAGCTCGAAAAGCTGGTCATGGACTTCATATACGGGGAGTTCGACGTGCTGATTTCCACCACGATCGTCGAGAACGGCATCGACGTTCCCAATGCCAACACCATCATCATCGACGATGCGCAGAACTACGGCCTGAGCGACCTGCACCAGCTGCGCGGCCGCGTGGGGCGCGGCAGCCAGCGTGGCTACTGCTACCTGCTCTCGCCCGGCGACGAGTTGCTGACCTCCGATGCCCGGCGGCGGTTGCGGGCCATCGAGGAGTTCTCCGACCTCGGTTCGGGCTTCAACATCGCCATGCAGGACCTCGACATCCGGGGCGCGGGCAACCTGCTGGGGGCCGAGCAGAGCGGATTCATCGCCGACATCGGATTCGAGACCTATCAGAAAATCATGCAGGAGGCCATCGCCGAGCTGCGGGCCGAGGGGCTCGAGATGCCCGGCATGGGCGATGCCGAGCAGGGTGTGATGGACAAGATGAGCTACATCTCGGACAGCGTGATCGAGATCGACGCGGAGGCCGAACTGCCCGACTCCTATGTCCGGCAGCCGGCCGAGAAGCTGCGTCTGTACCGCGAGCTGGATGCCACGCGCGACGAGGCGGGGCTGGAAGCTTTCGCCGCCAAGTTGGTCGATCGCTTCGGTCCGCTGCCCCCGGCGGCCGTCCAGCTGCTCGACGCGGTGCGCCTGCGCCGGGAGGCGGTGCGCCTGGGCATGGAGCGCGTGAAGGTCAAGAACGGACTGATGATCGTGCAGTTCGTGGGCGACGACCGTTCGCCCTACTACAAGAGCGAGGTCTTCATGGAGCTGCTGCGCAAGGTGACGCAGCGTCCCGACCGCTTCGTGCTCAAGCAGCACAATAATCGGCTGGCGATGACCGTTAGAGGTGTCGGAAACGTTTCGGAGGCGTGCCGGACGCTCCGGGAACTGTAAACGAGGGAGGAATTGCATGGAACATCTGACCATCGACATGGGGAATACGCGCGTCAAGTATGCCGTCTTCGATCGCGGGGAGCTTGTCGCGGAGGCGTGCGTGGAGCGCTTCGGGGAGCCGGAACTCGACGCGCTGCTCGCCGCCCGTCCGGCGATCGGCCGTTCGATCGTCTGTTCGACGCGCGGTGCGGTGGAGCAGACCGTGGAGCTGCTCAGCAGCCGCATCGGACACTGCCTGCGGCTTTCGCCGGAGCTGCCCCTGCCTCTGGAAAACGACTACGCCACCCCCCGGACGCTGGGCGAGGACCGGCTGGCGGCGGCGGTGGGGGCGGCGGCGCTCTACCCGGGGCGCGACCTGCTCGTGATCGACTTCGGCACGGCGATTACCATCGACCGCATCGATGCCCCCGGGATATTCCGGAGCGGCAATATCTCGCCCGGCGTGGAGATGCGCTTCCGGGCGCTGCACGACCGCACGGCGGCGCTTCCCCTGTGCGCTGCGGGCGACGAAGGGGCGCTGCTGGGGCGCACCACCGAGCAGGCCATCCGCTGCGGCGTGATGAACGGAATCGCTTTCGAGATCGAAGGATACATCGCCCGCCTGTCGGAATCCTCCTCCGCGCGCACCATTATTTTTACCGGCGGAGACGCAAAATTCTTTGTGAAAAGAATTAAAAATACGATATTTGCACATCGTGATTTGGTCTTTCGGGGCCTGAACCGAATTTTAGAGTATAATGCAAGTGAAGAAAGCCGTAGTTAAAATGGCCCTCTTATCGGCTGTCGTCCTGCCTGTTGCAGCCTGGGGACAGTCGAGCAGTATCAATGCTTTTTCGCCCTATTCCATGTACGGACTGGGCGAACTGCATACCCCCGGAACGCTGCAGTCCCGTTCGATGGGCGGCGTGGGTGTGGCGATGCGCCATACGGGAGTGGTCAATCTGCTCAATCCTGCGGCTTACAGCGCCGTGCGTCCGCATTCGTTCCTGATCGACTTCGGAGTGGAGGGACAGAATTTCTACAATGCCCAGAAATACGGCGACCGGACGCTGCGTACCAGCTATAATTCGGTCAATTTCCACGACATAGCCTTCCAGTTGCCGGTGGCCAAGCGTCTGGGGTTGGGTTTCAGTCTGACCCCCTACAGCAGCGTGGGCTACCGGATGAAGCAGGATGTCGAGGACGACCAGATCTGGGGAAATATCGGCCGCGTCCAGTATCAGTGGGAGGGCGACGGCGACGTGACTGAGGTCAAGCTCGGCATGGGCTGGGAGGTCTTCAAGAACTTCTCGATCGGTGCTGCGGCCAAATATTACTGGGGCGACATACAGCGCACCTACCGGACCGCCGTGCTGGAGAACATTACCGGCGGCGGACTCATTACCGACGCGACGGGCGTGGAGACCTACAGCATCTCCCGCTTCCAGGCCCAGGTGGGCATTCAGTGGTCGCCGATCAGCGACCGCAAGCGCAATCTGACCCTCGGTGCGGCCTACGATATCGGCGGCGATCTCTCGCCCGAAGTCAATACGACGGTAAAAACCGGCGATGTTTTCACGTCGGTGGCCGGCGACGATACGGAGCGGCTGGCTCTGAAGCTGCCGCACCAGATCACGGCGGGTGTCTATTACCAGACCCTGCGGCTGTCGCTCGGTGCCGATTACACCTATTGCGACTGGCGCAGCGGCAACTCCCGCCTGGTGGAGCGCTCCTCCGCCGGATTCGACGTGACCTACCGCAATACCCACGCGGTCAAGCTCGGATTCGAATATACCCCGAACCGCAACGACGTGCGCAACGTGCTGAAGCGATGGTCCTACCGGGCCGGCGTGCGCTACGGCAGCTACTGCCAGTCTTTCGGCGGGGTAGGGGTCGATGAGTACGCCGTGACGCTGGGTATCGGCATCCCGCTGCGGACTTTGGGCAGCGTGCTGGGTGCCTCGTCGGTCAATCTGGGTGTTGAGGTGGGCCGCAGGGGCGGCTTCGACCGGATCAACGAACAGATCGGGATGGTGCGCCAGACCTATTTCAAATTCGCGGTGGGCGTGACCCTCTTCGGCGACTACTGGTTCGTGCGGCCGAAGTACGATTGATGCGGATGACGTTAAGGAAATCATTAATTTAGAAAAATATCAAGAGATGAATCGAGTGAAGATTTTGCTGTCGGCGGCGATGGCTTTCGTTGCAACGGCCGCGACGGCCCAGGATTTCAGCGATCCCCGCTATGCGCCCTGGGGCGATACGCCGGAGCTTCGTAAGGAGAACATTTTGACGAGCAACCTGCTCAAGGAGGCGGTCGCCGCCCGGGACTACGATGCGGCGGCAGGGTATTTCCGCACGCTGGCCGAGCAGGCGCCTACGGCTTCGGAGGCCACCTTCATCCGGGGCGCCCAGGTCTATTCGGGCAAGGTGCAGCGCGCCAAGACGCTGGAGGAGAAGCAGGTGATGCTCGACTCGCTGATGACGATCTACGATCTGCGCGTGCAGTACTTCCCCCACAGCCGTAACTACGGCAAGGCCTATGTGCTCGACCGCAAGGCGCGCGAGTACCTGCTCTTCAATCCGGGCGACCGCGAAGGCGTGCGCCGCATGTACGAGGAGGCGATCGAGGCGGGCATGGCCGGCGGCTACAAGGATCTGAAGGACGTTGCGCTGATCTACTTCAAGAACCTCTGCGACGACTATGCCGCCGGGGATATCTATCCCGAGGAGGTGCTGGCCCAGTACGAACGTCTGGCTCCCGTCTTCGACGGCGAGGAGGCTGCCGTGCAGGAGAGCCGCAAACAGTTCGATGCCTGCTTCGCTTCGAGCGGTGCGGCCAACTGCGAGAATCTGGAGAAGCTGTTCCGTCCGCGTATCGAGGCCGATCCCGACAATACGGATCTGCTGCGTCAGACCGTCGGTCTGATGTCGCGCTCGAAGTGCGACTCGCCCTACTTCCTGGAGATCGCCGAGAGATATTACGCCGTGGATCCTTCGGCTCAGACGGCGATGATGCTGGCGCAGGGCTTTCAGGAGGCCGGCGACTACGCCAAGGCTGCGACCTACCTGCGTGAGGCGATCGGCGTGGAGCCGGATGCCGGTCAGAAAGGGGCCTTGCTGGTGCGTCTGAGCATGGTCGAGCTGGCGGCCGGACATGCTTCGGCAGCGGCTTCGGCAGCGGCCGAGGCCCGGAGCCTCAATCCGGAGAATGGCCGGGCTTACTTCTGTCTGGCTCAGGCTTATGCCGCTTCGGCCGGTTCGCTTCAGGGGCTGGATGCCCAGGCGATCTTCTGGGTGGCTTACGATACGATGGCGCAGGCGGCCAACCTGCTCGCCGACGATCCCGACTACGGCGGCATGGCCCGCGACGCGATGGCCAACTACCGCCGGGGATTCCCGACTGCGGAGGAGTGCTTCTTCCGCGAGCTGATGGAGGGTGCCCGCTATACGCTGGGCAGCGGTCCTGCCAAGGGCGTTTCGACGACGGTGCGTCCCCGCTAATTTCCGGCAGGTACGATGCTGCGCAGTACGTTCCGACATATTCCGATAGCACTTCTTCTGACGGGAAGTGCTATCTTCTTGTTTTCCTGCGGGAGCAAACCCGCCGAAGCGGAGCACGACGACGAGAGTCTGATGACCGACTACAGCGAGGATCTGACCATCTCGGAGACGGAGAACGGCCGGCTCCGCTACGTGGTCAAGACCCCGCTGTCGGAGAGTTACACCCTCGCCCGCGAGCCGTATCGGGAGTTCCGCCGCGGGGTCGATGTGGTAACCTACCGAAGCGACTCGGTCGGTGGCGTCGATGTGACCCTGACGGCCAATTATGCGATCCATTACGAGAAGCGCCGGCTGTGGGAGGCCAAAGGCAATGTCGTGATCAAGAAGAGCGACGGCCGGGAGGTCTATACCCAGCAGCTTTTCTGGAACGAGAAGACCGGACGAGTGTGGTCCAATGTCGATACGCGCATCGTCGAGGAGGGCGGGCGCGGCTCCTATGTGGTGGAGGGCTTCGAGTCGGACGATCGTTTCCGGGAGCTGAGCTTCCGCAAGATCAAGGGGCGCATGCTGCTCAATGTCGAGCCGACGCAGCAGAGCGATTCGGCCCGGCGGGAGTCCGCGCGGCGGGATTCGGTGCGGAAGGCGCAGGAGAGCGACCGCAAGGAGCGGCTCCGGAACGCGGGCGGCAAGCCGAACCCGCCGGCCGCCCGGAGCGATGACAAGCCGCAGCCGCTGCGTCGCCGTCCCGAAGCCAAGGAGATTCGGAAGAAGTTATAATATCGTTTTCGCATGATCGCTTCGCTCGTCGTCATCCTCGTGATGCTGCTGCTTTCGGCCTTTTTCTCAGGCATGGAGATCGCTTTTACCAGCAAGAACCGCCTGAAGCTGGAGATCGACCGCAAGCAGCACCGCATGTTCGATTTCATCGCAGACATTTTCGCCCGCCATCCCGGTCAGTACATCACGACCATTCTGGTGGGCAACAACATCGCGCTGGTCGTCTATTCGCTCTACATGTCGCTGCTCCTGCGCGGCCTGGCCGCGCTGCTCGGCTGGACCCGGGTGGCGGCAGAGGGGTCGGTGGCGCTGGAGACGGGCATCTCGACGCTCGTCATCATCTTCGTGGCGGAGTTCTTGCCCAAGTCGGTGTTCCGCAACAGCCCCAACTTCTACTATCGGCTCTTCGCGCCGGTAATCTACGCTTTCTACCTGCTGCTGTTTCCGATCGCCCGGCTGACCACGTGGCTCTCCCAGGCCATCCTGTGGCTGTCGGGCCACCGCTCCCTCGCGCCGGCGGTGGAGACCGCTTTCAGCCGGGAGGACCTGGCCGGGCTGCTGGAGAACGGGCAGGCTGAGGCGGCGCACGAGGCGGAGGACAACGAGATCAAGCTGTTCCGCAACGCGCTCGATTTCGCCGACCTGCGGGTGCGCGACTGCATGGTGCCGCGCGTCGATATGGAGGCGGTCGATATCGACGATACGTCGATCGAGGCCCTGGCCGAGCGCTTCGTCGAGAGCAAGTATTCGCGTATCTTCGTCTGGCGGGGCAGTGTGGACAACATCATCGGCTACGTCAATTCGAAATCGCTCTTCCGCCGCCCCGAGTCGATCGAACAGGTGCTCATGCAGGTGCAGTTCGTCCCGGAGACGATGCCGCTGCAGGCCCTGATGCAGACCCTGATCCGTCACAAGAGCAACATCGCGGTGGTAATCGACGAGTTCGGCGGCACGGCGGGCATCATCTCCCTGGAGGACATTCTCGAACAGATCTTCGGCGAGATCGAGGACGAGCACGACGTGCCCGAACTGACGGAAAAACAGGTCGGCGAGGGGGAATACGTCTTCTCGTGCCGGCTCGAGGTGGAGTACCTGAACGAAAAGTACGGACTGGGGATCCCCGAAAGCGACGAGTACGAGACACTGGCCGGATATGTCATTTTCCGTTACGAGGGACTTCCTGCGGCAGGCGAGACCGTGCGGCTGGAGAATCTGGAGATAAAGATCCTGCGCCGCACCCGCTCGCGCCTGGAGCTGGCCCGGGTAAAACGATCGTGATTTTTTGGTGCGTCATTCCTTTTTCTCGGAATATATTACTATCTTTGAACGCTCTATTCGAAACAATGAAAAATTAAAAATAGTTTCTATGGCAAGTTTAAACACCTTACGAACCAGATTCGGTGTGGTTTTGTCGATCATCATCGCATTCGCACTGCTGGCATTCATTCTCTCGCTGAAAACCGAGATGGGATTCTCGGGGAACGACCCCAAAGTGGGCGTGATCGACGGTACGAAGATCAAGTATTCCGAGTATTTCGAGCTTTATAACGACGTGAAGACGCAGACCAATGCGTCGGAGGCGGACGAGCAGCAGATGGACCAGCTCGCCGAGATGGCCTGGGAGGGACTGATCTCCCGCCATGTTTACCTGCCCGGCTTCGAGAAGATGGGCATCCGGGTTACCGATGCGGAGCGTGCAGGACTGATCAACGGCGACTACTATTCGTCGGTCATGGCTTCGCTTTTTACCGATCCCAGAACGGGCCTTTACGATGTGGAGGCCGTCGGCGAGTTCCTGAACCGTGCGGGCACCGATCCTCAGCTGCAGTATCTGTGGGCTTCGGTGGTGTCGCGTGCCATGCAGGAGCGTCAGGCCAGCAAATACGGTGCACTGGTCGATGCGGGCGTGTATGCCAACAGCCTGGAGGTAAATCAGGCGGTAGCCACCTCCGGCAAGACCTTCGGCGGACGATGGACCGGCAAGCGTTTCTCCGAGATGCCCGATTCGCTCTACACCGTATCGGATGCCGAGATCCGTGCCTACTACGACTCGCATAAGGCACGCTTCGAGCAGCGTCCCCTGCGTACGCTCTCGTACGTGGTCTTCGAGGTCGCTGCGAGCGATGAGGACCGTGCCGCGCTGGAGCAGACCGTTCGCGAGGTGGGCGATGCGTTCGCCGCTGCGGAGGACGTGCGCGCCTTCGCCCGCAACAACCGTTACGGCAAGGTCAGCGATAACTACATCGCTCCCGGACAGCTGCTCGGCGATCAGGGCGAGATTCTGGCTGCCGGCAACCAGTACGGTCCCGTGCTGCAGAACGACAACTGGGTCATGTCGCGTGTGGTGGAGTTCAAATCGGCTCCCGACTCGATCGGCCTGCGTCATATCGTACTCCCCTATACTCAGAACGATTTGGCCGACAGTCTGATGACGCTGCTTCGCGGCGGTGCCGACTTCGCGGCGCTGGCCGAGCGGTATTCGCTGGCTCAGACGGCGGCGAACGGCGGCGATGCGGGCGTGATGCCTTTCTCGGCTTTCCCCGACGAGTTCTCCGCACCGCTGGCTACGGCCAAGAAGGGCGATCTGTTGAAGATCGCGGCAGGCGATGCGGTGCAGCTGCTCCAGATCTACCGTGCGGACAACGCTTCGAAACACATGCGCATCGCGACCATTACCTATCCGGTCGAGCCGTCGTCGGCTACGCGTCGTTCGATCCACAATGCCGCGAGCCTCTTTGCCGTCGATGGCCGGGGATCGATCGATGCCTTCAACGAAGCGGCGAATGCTGCGGCCGTTACCCCGCGTGTCGCGACGCTCTCGCAGGGCGATTGCACGCTGCGCGGTGTGGATAATTCGCGCGAGCTGGTCCGCTGGGCCTACGGTGCGAAGGTCGGCGAGATGTCGGAGATTTTCAATACGGGCAGCGATTATGTCGTCGCAGTGGTAACGGCGATCGACGATAACGAGCATGTCGCTCTGAAGAATGTCGAGGAGAACATCCGCAAGATACTTGTCCGCAACAAGAAACGCGACGATCTGGCCGCCCGGATGCAGGGTGCCGGCACCACGCTCGAAGAGGTGGCGCAGTCGCTGGGTACGGTCGGCTCGGATATTTTCCCCTTCGACGGGCTGCGTTACAATTCGTTCATAGTGCGCAACATGGGTATCGAGCCGCGTGTGATCGGTGCCGTTGCGACGACCGAGCGCACCGGAGTGCTTTCCGAGCCGGTCAAGGGCGAGAACGGTGTCTATGTCTTCGAGGTTACGGAGATCGAGAACGAGGGCGGTCAGAGTGCCGCCGAGGAGAAGGTGCGTCTCGAGGCCGAGGCGCAGGGCGTGGTGGCCCGTCAGCTGGCTCCGGCGATCGTCGAGCTGGCCGAGATCGAGGACTTGCGCGGCAAGTATTTCTAACAGAGACTATTTTAGGATAGTTAAATATTTTGGTTCAAGAACCGGAGGCAGTAGATTACTACTGCCTCCGGTGTTTTTGTGCGGTTGCCCCGAAAGAGGAGGGCGTGTCATAAGGAACGGTGTTTTTGTTCGGTTGCAGCCTATATGCCGATGCGCATGGAGGCGTTGCGGAGCAGTGTCTGGGGCCGTTTCTGCCCTTCCGGTCGCGTTGTCTTCGCGAGCAGGAATGCGCGTTACGGACAAACGGTCGCGCAACTCTCTGCACGTTGCGACGGGGACTGCCCGGAGAGCTGTCCTTCGGGGAGATGCGGGGCGAAATGAAGCAGACTGGGAAATCTGTCGCCGGCTCGACCGGACGGCGTATCGCCCGTTTGAAGGCGGAAGGGCGGCGGCGAGTCATTGTCGGGGGAGGGTATCGCCGATGCTGACTGCTTCCGGATCCGGCGGAACAGGGATAGGGTAGCGACGGCAGTTTTTGAGGTATTCGGGGCTTTTACCGCCCGTCCCCGGGCGCAAGACAAGGCGGTGACGAAAAACACCCCGGCTCGCAGACGAGCCGGGGTGTGAAAAGACCGGATTCAGACCAGGATTACTTCTGCTCGTCGAGCAGGATCTCCAGGATCTTGATCGCGGCGGTTGCGATCGGCGTACCGGGACCGAAGATGGCGGCGGCACCGTCGCGGTAGAGTTCATCGTAGTCCTGAGCGGGGATCACACCGCCGACGATGACGATGATGTCCTCGCGGCCCAGTTTCTTGAGCTCGGCGATGATCTGCGGAACGAGCGTCAGGTGGCCGGCAGCCAGCGACGATACGCCCACGACATGCACGTCGTTCTCGACCGCCTGCTTCGCAGCCTCCTCGGGAGTCTGGAACAGCGGACCCATATCTACGTCGAAGCCGATGTCGGCATAGCCGGTAGCTACGACTTTCGCGCCGCGGTCGTGGCCGTCCTGGCCCAGTTTTGCGACCATGATACGCGGCTGACGGCCCTCTTTCTTGGCGAATTCGGCGGCCAGCTCCTTGGCGTGTGCGAATGCGGAATCTGATTTCACTTCTGAACTATATACACCTGAGATGGAACGAATGACAGCTTTGTAACGGCCCACGACGACTTCGCAGGCATCGGAGATCTCGCCCAGCGACGCACGCACCTTGGCAGCCTCGACAGCCAACTCCAGCAGGTTGCCCTTGCCGGTCTTCACGCACTCGGTAATGGCCTCGAGCGCCTTCTTGACGGCCGCTTCGTCGCGGTTGGCGCGCAGCTCCTTCAGACGCTTGATCTGGCTCTCGCGCACGGCGGTGTTATCGACGGCGAGGATGTCGATCGGAGCCTCGTGGTCGAGACGGTACTCGTTCACGCCGATGATCTTCTCCACGCCCGAGTCGATGCGGGCCTGCTTGCGGGCCGCAGCCTCCTCGATACGCATCTTCGGAATGCCGGTCTCGATGGCCTTGGCCATGCCGCCCAGCTTCTCGATCTCCTGGATGTGCTCCCAGGCCTTGTGTGCGATCTCGTTGGTCAGGGTCTCGACGTAGTACGAACCGGCCCAGGGATCCACCTCGCGGCAGACGTTGGTCTCCTCCTGGATGTAGATCTGGGTGTTGCGGGCGATACGTGCCGAGAAGTCGGTCGGCAGGGCGATCGCCTCGTCGAGCGCGTTGGTGTGCAGCGACTGGGTGTGGCCCAGAGCGGCACCCATCGCCTCGATGGCCGTGCGGGCCACGTTGTTGAAGGGATCCTGCTCGGTAAGCGACCAGCCCGAGGTCTGGCTGTGCGTACGCAGTGCCAGCGATTTGGGGTTCTTAGGCTCGAACTGCTTGACGATCTTGGCCCAGAGCATACGCGCGGCGCGCATCTTGGCGATCTCCATGAAGTGGTTCATGCCGATGGCCCAGAAGAACGACAGACGCGGTGCGAAGGCATCGACCGACATGCCGGCGGCAACGCCCGCACGCAGGTACTCCAGACCGTCGGCCAGCGTGTAGGCCAGCTCGATGTCGGCCGTAGCGCCCGCCTCCTGCATGTGGTAGCCGGAGATCGAGATCGAGTTGAACTTGGGCATGTTCTTTGAGGTGTACTCGAAGATGTCGGCGATGATCTTCATCGAGAACTTGGGCGGATAAATATAGGTGTTGCGCACCATGAACTCCTTGAGGATGTCGTTCTGGATCGTACCGGCCAGCTGATCGAGGGTGCAGCCCTGCTCCAGACCGGTCACGATGTAGAATGCCAGCACGGGCAGCACGGCACCGTTCATGGTCATCGACACCGACATGCGGTCGAGCGGAATGCCGTTGAAGAGCACCTTCATGTCCTCCACCGAGCAGATCGACACACCGGCCTTGCCCACGTCGCCCACCACGCGCGGATGATCGGCGTCGTAGCCTCGGTGGGTCGCCAGGTCGAACGCAACCGAGAGACCCTTCTGTCCGGCCGCCAGGTTGCGGCGGTAGAAGGCGTTCGACTCCTCGGCGGTCGAGAAGCCGGCGTACTGACGGATGGTCCACGGACGCATCACGTACATCGTCGAGTAGGGACCGCGCAGGAAGGGGGCGATACCTGCCGCATAGTTCAGGTGCTCCATTCCCTCCAGATCCTCGGCCGAGTAGCTGCCCTTGACGGGGATTCGCTCGGCGGTCAGCCACGGCTCAACCTGACCGCAGCCTTTCGAAGCGCAGCAGCTCTTCTGCTCGCCTCCGTCGTATTTCAAATCTGCAAATTTTGCTCTCATGACTTTCGCTTTTTAGATACCCATTTCTTTGAGGTAGAATTTCAGCGTTTCAAGCACGTTGCTCTTGACGTTGATGAAATTCGTGATGCCCTGAGCCTCCAGCTCGGGAGCGCATGCGGGAGCGCCTGCGACCACGAGGATGGCGCGGCCGGCGAGCATCTCCTTGATCTTCGGAGCCACCTCTGCGTAGTCGTCGTCCGACGCGCAGACCACGACGATCTCCGCCTTCGACTCCAGAGCGGCCTTCACGCCCTCTTCGAGCGACTTGAAGAAGGTGTTGTCGATGACCTTGATGCCGGCGCATGCGAAGAAGTTGCAGGAGAACTGGGCGCGGGCGCGGGCCATCGCCAGGCTGCCGCACGTGAGCATGAACGCCTTGGGTTCCTTGCCGCTGCGATCCACATGCAGACGCATCGCCTCGAAAGCCATCGCACCCCGGTAGGGTGCCAGGGTGTTGCCCTCGCTTGCGGGACGGGTCACGGCCTCCTCGGTCAGCTCCTTGCCGGCCGTCTCGGTAAAGTTGGGATACTGGTTGGCACCCAGCAGGATCTGGCGGCGCGTGGCGATGTTTTTGTCCTTCGCTGCGGCCGAAGCCTTCACGCGCTCGACGATCATGCCGCTGCGGTATGCCTCGGTGTATCCGCCCTTCTCCTCGATCTCGCAGAAGAGCTTCCATGCCTCGTTGGCGATCGAGTCGGTCAGGTTCTCGATGTAATAGGAGCCGCCGGCCGGATCGACCACCTGGTCGAAGTGCGATTCGTGCTTGAGCAGCAGCTCGACATTGCGTGCGATGCGCATCGAGAACTCGTTAGGCTCTTCGTATGCGGCGTTGAAAGGCATTACCTCCAGCGAGTTCACGCCGGCGATCGTCGCCGACATGGCTTCGGTCGTACCGCGCAGCATGTTCACGTAGGGGTCGTATGCCGTCTGGTTCCACGACGAGGTTACCGCGTGGGTAAACATTTTGCAGGGGCAGTTCTTGGCCGGAGCGTAGGCCTTGACGATGTTGGCCCACAGCATGCGGCCGGCGCGCAGCTTGGCGATCTCCATGAAGTAATTGGAGGTAATGGCCAGCGAGAAGCGGATCTTGCGCGCCGCCTCCTCGACCGTGAAGCCCAGCTCCATCAGGCGCACCAGGTAGTCGTGTCCGGCGGCCAGCGAGAAGGCGAGCTCTTCGACGATGGTCGAGCCGGCGTTGCTGAAGATGTGGCCCGATACCGTGACCACGCGGATGCCTTTGCAATCCTTGGTCTTGCGGATCAGTCCGGCGATGCGTTCGAAGCACTTCACGCCGTTCTCCGAGCAGAAGTCTCCCTTCGAGGTCAGCTTCTTGACCAGCGGGTCGATGCAGAAGTTGATGTGAAGCTCTTCGGCTGCGAGCTTCTCGCGCTCGATTTTCTCCAGCACGAGTTCGGCGACGCGCGCCGTCTTGCGGCCGCTGAAAGTTACCTCGACGGCCGGCAGGGAGATGCCTGCGAGCAGCGTGTCGAGCTCTTCGGCCGAGAACTCCTCCGACATGATGCGGAACTCGATCGAGTCGATGCCTGCGTTGAGGATCTTGGTCGCGATTTCATTGGCCTCTTCGGGGCATTTTACGATGACCGTCTGGTGGACTTTCCAGCGGTTGTGGGCACGGGTGCCCCGCACGTAGGGGAATACTCCGGCTTCGGAGCCGAGGAATTTCAGCCCCTCCAGATTCTCCGCACGGTAGTAGGGGCGCACGTTGAATCCTTCCGGCGTTTTCCACACCAATTTACGCTCGTAGTCCGCACCTTTCAGGTCGGCTGTGATTACCTCTTCCCACTTCTCGGTCGAGACCTGCGGGAACTCGGTAAACAACTTTTCACGGTTGGTATTTGCCATAATAAATTAGAGATTAGTATTGAAATGTTTCAACATTCGTTTTAAATTCCGGGTAAAGGTACGAAATATTTGCGGGATTGGAAGCAAAAAACAGCGGAATTTAACCTGCGGCCGGTGCCGTGTGCGGGTCGGAGCGGTGTTTTGCGGCTGTTTTTCGGCGGGCGGCGGGGATTCCGCAGTCCGGGAGGTTGGAGATGCCGGGGCGTTTTGCTACCTTTGCACGGGAAGTCTCCGGGCGGCAAGGGTGCGCAGGGCGCTCGCGGCCGGGGCGTAAGCAGTCATATTATGTATCGGAATCTGAGGGAATTCATCGACCTTCTCGACCGGGAGGGCGAGTTGGTGCGCATCGGGGCGGAGGTTTCGCCCGTATATGAGATGGCGGAGATCGCCGACCGCGTTTCGAAGCAGCCCGGCGGAGGCAAGGCGCTGCTTTTCGAGCGGACCGGCACCGGGTTTCCGGTGCTGATGAACATGATGGGTTCCGAGCGGCGCATGGCCCTGGCGCTCGGGGTCGAGTCGCTGGAGGCCCTCTCCCGCCGTTTGGACGACCTGCTGCGGCAGGTCGCGGGGCCGAAGAACACGCTGGCCGACAAGCTGCGGATGCTGCCCCTGCTGGCCGGGATGTCGCGCTGGCTGCCGCGCACCTCCTCCTCGCGCGGGGAGTGCCAGCAGGTGGTGCTGCGCGGCGAGGAGGCATCGCTCGACGCGCTTCCCGTGCTCGAGTGCTGGGGCTGTGACGGGGGGCGGTTCGTGACCCTGCCGCTGGTCCACACCCTCGATCCCGAGACGGGCATCCGCAACGTGGGCATGTACCGCATGCAGCTTTTCGACGGACATACGACCGGAATGCACTGGCACCGCCACAAGACCGGTGCCCGCCACTGCGAGGGTTACCGGCGCGCCGGGCGGCGCATGCCCGTGGCCGTGGCGCTGGGCGGCGATCCGGTCTATACCTATGCGGCGACCGCGCCGATGCCCGACAACATGGACGAGTACCTGCTGGCCGGCTTCCTGAGGCAGCGGCCCGTGAAGCTGGTCAAGTGCCTGACCAGCGACATCTACGTCCCGGCCGACTGCGATTTCGTGATCGAAGGGTATGTCGATCCCGAAGAACCCCTGTGCGAGGAGGGGCCTTTCGGCGACCACACGGGGTTCTACTCGCTCACGGACCGCTACCCCCGTTTTCACGTGACGGCCCTCACGCGGCGGCGCGATGCCGTCTATCCGGCCACGCTGGTGGGGATCCCGCCGCAGGAGGATGCCTACATCGCGCAGGCCACCGAACGGCTCTTCCTGGCTCCCATCCGTCTGGCTGCCCAGCCCGAGGTGTGCGACCTGACGATGCCCGTCGCCGGCACGGCCCACAACCTGGCCGTCGTGTCGATCGACAGCCGCTACGAGGGGCAGGCGACCAAGGTGGCGCAGGGGCTGTGGGGCGCGGGCCAGATGATGTTCAACAAATACCTCGTCGTCGTGCCGCGCGGCTGCGACGTACGTTCGCCCGAAGCGCTGGCCGCGCTGCTGCGCCGCGCCGAATTTCCCCGCGATGCGGTGCGCAGCGAGGGGATCTACGACGTGCTCGACCACGCCACCGCCACCTCCGGGTTCGGCGGGAAACTGGCGCTCGACCTGACGGGAATCGACCCGGTGCTTCCGGCCGATGAGGCGGTGCTGCCCGAACGGTTCGTGATGACGGGGGGCATCGCGGCGGCGGATGCGCAATACCTCGCCGCATGGGGTGTGCTGGTGCTCTACGCCGACGACGCTGCCGGCGCAGCGCCCGATCTCGATGCGTTCTTCGCCCGCAACGTCTGCGCGAGGGTGCGCTACGCCGTGCTCTTTGACGGCCGTGCCCGGGGGCTGGAGGCTGCGGAGCTGCTCTGGCTGGCTGCGGCGAACACCGATCCCCGGCGCGATGCGGTCGTCCGGGAGGGGATGCTGCGGCTCGATGCCCGGAGCAAGCGCCCCGGCGAGGCGGGCAATCCGGAGCGTTTTCCCAATGTGGTGACTTCGCTCCCCGAGACGGTGCGGCTGGTCGATCGCCGCTGGGAGGAGTACGGACTGGGCGGGCGGATCGCTTCGCCCTCGGAGCGTTACCGCCGGCTGCTTCTCTCCGACGGGGCCTCCTGGTAAAAGATCGGTATCATGAAGGGGTGGTTTTCGCGTCGGGAGCGCCGGGCGCTCGTGGTATTCGTGGCGCTCGGGGGACTCTTCCTGCTGGGGCTGCTGCTCGTCGAGCGGCGCGACCGGGAGGAGGCTGCCCGGCGGACGGGGCGGCGGATGGAGGCGGTGGGCGATTCCGTCCGCCGCTTCGAGTTCGATCCCAATACGGTGGAGTATGCCGACCTGCGGCGGCTGGGACTCTCCGAGCGTGCGGCCGTGGGGCTGCTCCGCTACCGGGCGGCGGGCAAGGTGTTCCGGATTCCGGAGGATGTGGCCCTCTGCTACGGCATGACCGACTCGCTCTACTTCCTGCTGGCACCTTATATCCGCATTGCGCGGGAATATACGTTCGCGCCGCGCCGGCCGGAGCCGTCCGCGCAGGCGGAGCGCCGCGAACCGAAGTCGCGGCGGATCGTGCCGCCCGACGCTCCGTTCCGGATCGACACGGCGACCGTCGCCTGCTTCGTGGCGATGGGCTTCTCCGAGCGTCAGGCGGAGTCCATAATCCGTTATCGCGACCTGGCGGGCGGTCTGCGCGACGAAGCCGGGCTGCGGGCCTGCTACATGATCGCCGACTCGGTGGCCGATATGCTGCTGCCCCTGGTAATCTTCCCCGAACGGGAGCCGGCCCGGCCGCGGGGGCCGGTCGAGATAAACGGTGCCGACTCCGCCGCGCTGCGTTCGGTGGCGGGGATCGGAGCGAAGAGCGTCGCGGCGATTCTGCGCTACCGCGAGCGGCTCGGCGGCTTCCATTCGCCGGAGCAGCTGGCGGAGATTCCGCAGGTTACGGAGGCCAATTTCGAGCGGATCGTGCAACAAATTTGCTGCGATAGTTGCAAAATTCGGAAAATTGATATTAACTTTGTGGCTCCGAGCGTACTGAAAGGGCATCCCTACATTCCGCCCGCCGCGCTCAGGAGGCTGTTGAGCAAAAGACAATTGAAAGGAGGTTGGAGTACTGCCGAAGAGTTGGTTGAAGATCACATATTGACCCCGAAGGAAGCCGAACGACTGGCTCCCTATCTTCGGTTTACGGTACGCAGGAATCCCGGGTACGGTCCAGGGGAAGAGTCGGTGCGGGAGCCGCATCGTCTTCCGAACGAGAATGAAAAGATAAGAGAATAACAGAAGTAAAAACGATAAAAAATTTAGACGATCATGATTATCATGCCGGTTAAGGAGGGTGAGAACATCGAGAAGGCCCTCAAGAAATTCAAGCGTAAATACGAGCGTACGGGCGTTCTGAAAGAGCTCCGCCGCCGTCAGTACTTTACCAAACCTTCCGTAGCGAAGCGCGAGGCGATGCAGCACGCGATCTACGTGGAGAAGATGTACCGCGACGAGGAGTAGGGTATATAAATAGTCTCTGTATCAGAGAAAAACAAGGGAAGAAATTCCCCCCCCCACAGATTTTGTGGGAGGGGGAATTTTCCGTTTCAGGATCTCGTGTTGCCCTGATTCTGGCATTCGCCCCGTGATCGTGCGGAGTGTTTCGGACGAATTTCGGTTGCGGAAACGACAAGGAGGAGCTGTTCGGAAAATCGGTTTTTCGAATAACTGTAAGGATTGATCGAACCATCAAAAATTGTTTCTTATGAAAAAAAGTTATTTGATCGCGGCCCTGGCCGCTGCGAATCTGTTGGGCGGCAGTGTTTCGGCACAGGAGCTCAACAAGAAGGTGTCCTCCGACAAATACATGCGCAACTCCGTCTGCCTGATGATGATGGAGGACGCTTCCGTGCCCCAGAAAGAGGTGCTCCGCGAGGCGTTCCTCAATGCCGAGTGGTCGGCCAAGTACAACGACCACAACATCGGCGAGCGCATCATCGACCCTGCGCTCTATACGCTGGGCGAGGGGGATTACGCCTCCTTCAACATGGCCTGCGTGCCGACGGACCAGTACCTCGAACTCCGGCAGACGGGTGCCGAGGCTCCCAAGCAGTCGTATTATAACGAGACGATGAACCAGATCCTGCGCGAGCTGATGGCCACGCAGACCAAGACGGTCGATACCGTGATCCGGCTCAACGTGGCGCGCACGGCCAACAAGTACCTCGTCGAGCATGGCGTGGCCAAGCAGCTGGCCGACAAGTGGCTGCTCGATGCCGAGGGCAACTACACGGAGGCGCTGCTCCGCGAGCGCGGCATGCTCAACGCCTCGGAGGACGACAAGGACATCGCCGCCGCCACGGAGGTGGGGGCGCACTACTTGCTGCGTCAGATCGACCTGGAGGAGCTGTTCGGCAACACGTTCGTAGTCGTGACCCGCTTCGGCTACAAGCTCAAGGACGATCTGGTGGCCGACATCATGCTGCCCATGTACGCCGCTGCGCAGTTCGATCCCTCGGGTTATGCCGCTGCGGGTCTGAAGGCTGCCGAGATGACCACCAAAATGTCGATGGGTAAGGGTTACTACGTGACGGTCGATTCCTATCTCTTCCGCCTGCGCTGGAACGATGACCTGCTGGAGTCGTTCTACGGGTTGTGGGACGAGTCGGGCAACATCGACCTGAGCAAGTACGATGCGAGCGATCTGTTCGCGCTTCAGTTCATCGGCAACGAGCGCGCCTGGGCCAAGACCAAGGCGGGCATCTTCTCCGACAAGGACGAGAGCGAGCTGATCCGCATGGCTGCGGTGGATGCCGTCGATGACGTGCTGGCCAAGTTCGAGAAGAAATACGACGAATTCAAGACCAAGACCCCGCTGATCGTCCACGAGACGACCGACAAAAAGGGCAATGCGGTGCGCACCTACGCGGCACGCATCGGCACGCGCGACGGCCTGAAGGGCGGCGAGGTGTTCGAGGTGCTCGAAAAGGAGGTCTATGAGAAGGACGGCGCCGAGCGCGTGCGCTACAACAAGAAGGGCGAGCTGACCGTCAGCAAGAAGCAGGTGTGGGACAACACCTACAGCGCCGGGCAGGAGGAGGCCGCCGGCCTGAACGACAAGAAGAAGGGCGAGGCCCCGACGGAGACGCTGCTCGAAGGCAAGGACAAGCAGGCCTACTACGAGGGCATGCTGCTGCGCATGAAGTCGTCCAAGAAGAAATAACCGAAAAAAACGATCGTCCGATGAGAAGATTGTTCCTCATGTCCGTTTTGCTGCTTCTGCCCGCGCTCGTCTGCGCGGGGCAGAAGAGCAAGACGAAGAAGGCCAACCGGGAGACCGTCCAGTGGCGTTATGAGATCCAGAACGAGGCCGTCGGTGCCGACAAGACGGTGCTGGTCTGCGTCTGGAGCTATTCCAAGGATGTGAACGTGGCCCGCAGGCAGGCGCTCAAGAATGCCGTGCACGGCCTGGTTTTCAAGGGAGCGGCGGCCAATAACGACCGCACCAAGCGGGCGCGGGCGCTGCGTCCGCTCGTCAGCGATCCGGCGGTGGAGCAGCAGCGCGCCGACTTTTTCGATGCCTTCTTCGCCGATGGGGGCGACTATGCCCGCTATGTCTCGGTGGCCAGCAGCTCCGGTGCGGGCAACGTGGTCAAGATGGGCAAGGAGTACAAGGTGGCCGTCTTCGTATCGGTACAGTACGACGAACTGCGCCGCCGGCTCCAGTCGGAAGGGATCGTAGGGGGCCTGGGTTCCGTGTTTTAGTATTTTCAAATAGAATCGAACTATGAAAAGGTGGTTGGTATCGGCGATTCTTTCGCTGTTGGCCGCCGGCGCTTTCGCCCAGGCGAAGAAGCCGGTGATCATGGTCGTGCCCAGTGATCTGTGGTGCATCCAGAACGGTTATTACACCGTTTTCGACAACCAGGGGACCGAGGAGCGGATCCCGGACTATACCCGTGCCCTGCAGGAGAATGCCGACCTGCTGACGGTGGTGAGCAAGCTGGGCGAATACATGGCCTCGGAGGGGTTCCCGCTGCGCGATCTTGAGGCGACGCTCAAGCGCATCCGCACCGAGGAGGCCGAGGAGTCGCTGACCGTCTCGAAGGAGACGGGGGCCGAACTGGCCGAGTCGCCGCTCGACAGGCTCAAGCGGACGGCCCGGGCCGACATCCTGATGCAGGTGACGTGGACGACCAACCGCATCGGCCGCGATGCCTCGATTACGTTCAACCTGCAGGGAAAGGATTCCTACACCGACAAGCAGATCGCTGCCGCCTCGGGTACGAGCGCTCCCGAACCGGCGGTTTTCATGGAGGTGCCCGTTACGCTGGTCGAGAGCGTGATCGAGAACATACGCGATTTCAACGACCAGCTGCTGCGGCATTTTGACGACATGGAGCGCAACGGCCGCGAGATCTCCTTCTCGTGCCGTCTCTGGAGCGACTGCGACTACGATTTCGAGAGCGAGTTCGACGGCGAGGAGCTGGGCATCCTGATCGAGGAGTGGCTGGCGGAAAACACGGTCGAGGGACGCTTTTCGACGGCCGATGCCAGCGAGAGCAGACTCTATTTCGAGCAGGTGCGCATCCCGCTCTACAATGCTTCGGGGCGGGCGATCGATGCCCGGGGATGGGCCAACGGGCTGCGCCGCGAGCTGCGCGAGCGCTACGGCATCGAGTCGAAACTCTCGATGCGCGGCCTGGGACAGGCGATGCTGACCCTGGGCGGAAAATAGTAACGAATACGGAAAAGTCATGTTGAGGAAACTGATCGGAGCTTTCGCAGCTCTTTTTCTCCCCGCTGCGGCGTTCGCCCAGACGGATCTGGTCGCACTGACCCCCTATCTCTGCGAGGAGCTGGCGCTTCCGGCCGATGCCGGCAACACGCTCCGCCAGCGTCTGGTGCAGCTCGTGACCCAGAACGGGTTCGGTTCGCTTTCAGGCGAGTTCGTGCTCACGCCCAACGTGCTGGTCATCGACAAGCAGGCGACGGCGACCGCTCCTGCGCAGTTCATCGTCGATCTGGAGCTTTCGCTCTTCGTGATCGCCCTGCAGGAGCAGATCGTGATCGACGAGACTTCGGTTTCGCTCCGGGGAATCGGCCGCACGGAGGCTAAGGCCTGGATTGCGGCGATCAACCAGCTCAAACCCCGCACGCCGGCGCTCCGGAACTTCATGGAGCGGACGCGCGGGAGGATCGTCGATTACTATGCGCAGCGGACCCCCGTGCTGATCGCCAAGGCGCAGTCGCTGGCCGACCGCGAATGCTACGAGGAGGCGATCGCCGTGCTCGATGCCATTCCCGAGTGCGTGCCGGAGTATGCCTCCGTCGCCCGGTTGAAGGTCGATGTGGCCACGCAGCTGCTCGACCGCGTGGCGCAGACGGCGATTCAGCGGGCGCGGGTCGAGATGGCCAAAGGCAACCATGCCGAAGCGATGGATGCGTTGCTGGCCGTCAATCCCGCCAGCAACCTGGCCGGCGAGGCTTACGGGATGATCGACACGATCGTCCGCAGGATGAGCGAAGCCGAGCGTGCCGCCCGCGAGGCGGAGCTGGCGCGTCTGGAGCGCGAGCGGGAGGATGCGCAGCGTGCCTTCGACAACAACATGATGCTCGAAAAGATGCGTCTGGAGGCTGCGTCGAAGCAGGCTGCGGCGCAGGCGCAGGTCGCCGCCGAAAAGAGTGTCGGCGAAGCGTCGTCGTGGCTTTTCGGCAAGCTGCTTCGGTAGGGCGGCCGTGCCGGAGGGGTGGGCCGGACGACCGGACCGCCTCAAGTAACGAATGATAAAAATACGATCGCTTATGAAATGTCCGCAATGCAAGGAGGAGATGCCTCTGCTTTCGAAAGTTTGCCCCTGCTGCCAGTACGTGCTCGACGGGGAGGGCGATGCACCGCGCGTCGAACAGCTCGTCGATACGCTGGAGCAGATACTGTTCGCGGTCAAGAGCCTGCCGGCACCCTCGTTCGCCTCGGGGCTGCGTGCGCTCGGGTGCGTGCTCGCGCCGGTGGTGGCGCTCGCCTGCTCCGTCGTGGCGCTCCTGAGCGGAGCGGGGCTGTTCTGGATTCTGGCCGGGCTGTTCTGGCTGCTGACCGTCGTGGCGCTGGTCCGTCGTTTTGGCCGCAGCCGGGCATCGTCGCAGACGGTGCGCGAACTGAAGAATCGCTACGACTACAACGAACGGATCGCGCGCCGCAATTTCGGGAAGAATCCCGAGGTCGCGCGTCTGCTGGCCGAGATCCGGAGCGAGATCGAGGCGGCCGAGGCGGAGTGGCGCGCCGCGCTGCGGCGAACGGTCGTCCTGTGGCTCGCGGCATGCGGTGCCCTGGTGCTGTTCCTTGCCGGAGGTGCGGTCGTCAGGGGTATGAAGGCCTCCGGCGGCGGGGACTCCGGCAAGGAGAACCTCCCCGGCGAGGAGCGGCCGGAGTCTGTCGCTCCCTGGCGGCAGCGGATCGAGGCCTTCGCCGCGTCGGCCGACAACAGCGATTACGGCGACAATGCCGCCCGCCTCGCCGTGTTGGACGAGGTGCTCGGATGCGGAGAGTATGAGGCGGCCGAGGAGTTCTTCTTCGATTATGCGCAGGGGCGGATGGGCGACGCGGAGTGCGCCGCACGGATCGTGCGCGCCTATCTTGCGGCCGCTCGTCGCGACGAGGCCGCGCGGTTCGTCGATCGGGTCGCCCCGCGTTACGCTTCGGATAAGGTCAAACTGAAAAAAATGGTGCAGTGATTATGGGATTGTTCGCGAAAAACAGAAACGAGGGCGGATTGGCCGATGTGATCCGCTGCGACCAGAGCGACTATCTGGTCTGGAAATGGTCGCCGGGCGGGGTGCCGAGCCGGCGCGAGAACGAGATCCGCTGGGGCAGCGCCCTGCGCGTCAAGGAGGGCGAGGTGGCCGTGTTCGTCTATCGCCAGAACGACGGACGCGAGATGGACTATTTCGAGGGGCCGCTCGACGTGTCGCTGCGCACGGCCAACTTCCCGATTCTGTCGGGACTGCTCGGAAAGGCTTTCGGCGGCGGCTCGCCCTTTCAGGCGGAGGTCTATTTCGTCAATCTGGCGGGCAATATCCGGCTGCCCTTCTTCATTCCGTCGTTCGACGTGTCGGACCCCCGCTACCTGGACTACGCGGTGCCGGTGACGGTCAAGGGGCAGCTGCTGCTCAACATTACCGATTACAAGGCCTTTATTCGCCTGCACCGCATGGTGCAGTTCGATCTGGACGATTTCGCGGCCGAGGTGCGCGCCTCCGTCGTTCGCTATGCCAAGTCGGTCATTACCAACGCCCCGATTCAGGGGCAGATTCCCGTGCTGCAGATCGAGCGCCGCATCGACGAGATCACGGAGCTGGTCGAGGGAAAGCTGCGTCCGGTGCTGGGCGACGACTTCGGGGTCAATCTCAAGCGTCTGGATCTTTCCGACATTTCGCTCGACAAGGAGTCTGCGGGCTATGCCGATCTGTACGAGATCACCACGCAGCAGGCCTCCGAGCTGACCCGGGCCCGCACGAAGGATACCGTCGAGCGGCTGCAGATGGGGCGCGATATCGACTTCAAGCGTCAGAGCCTGGGTGCCGAGAGCGAATATTTCGCCGCGCACCGGCTCAACCAGCAGACCGAAGTGGCCCGGACGGCTGCCGAGAGCCTCGGCGAGCTGGGCGGTGCCGGACTGGGCGGCGGCGACGGGATCAATCCTGCCGGCATGATGGCGGGCATGATGCTGGGCGGAGCCGTCGGCGGCAACATGGCGCAGATGATGAACGGCATGATGGGCGGCCTGCAGCAGCAGGGGGCGGCCGTGCCTCCGCCGGTGGGGCAGACTCCGCCGCCGCTGCCCGGCGCGATGTTCTATGTGGCCGTAAACGGGCAGCAGACGGGGCCTTTTCCGCAGGAGACGATCGCCCGGATGGTCGCCGAAGGGCGCATCGCGCGCGACACGCTCGTCTGGAAGCAGGGCATGGCCGCCTGGGAGCGGGCGGCCGGCGTTTCGGAGCTGGCCGGAATGTTCTCGGATGTACCACCTCAATTGTAACGCGATATGATGAAGATCAATGTTGTCCCCGCGCTGCTGGCGCTGGCCCTCGGAGGGCTGATGCTCTACGGATTCCTCGCTTTCGGCGCTGCGACGTGGATTTCGGTCGTCGCCGCCGTCATGGCGACCTGGATGCTGGTTTCGCTGGTCGCGGTACGCATCGCGGCGGGTCCGCACCGCACGATGCTTTTCCGCACGGTCTCGGCCGTGCTGCTGGTCGTGACCTTCGCGGCGAACGTCTGCTTCGCCTGCTTTGCGGCGGGACAGGCGGCGGTCGTGCTGTTCGACGGAGTGGCGGTCGTGGGCTGGGCTGCGGCCCTCTATGCGGCCGTGTCGTCCGGCAAACGCGAACGTGAGTAAAGCGGAGTGCCTATGAAACGGTTCGTTTTGTCGCTGCTGCTGCTTGCCTCGCTCCTCCCGTGCATGGCACAGAAGGAGAAGGTCGTGGAGCGCAGCGCCCGGAAAGTGCCCGAATGGCTGGGAAAATCGTCTTCCGACTGCTTTTCGGTCGTGGCGACGGCTCCGGAACTGGGCGATGCGCAGCGCCGGTGTCTGGAGGATATCCGCCAGCATATCGTCACGACCATCGCGGCCAACATTACCTCCGAGGAGCGTTTCCGTCAGGAGCAGAGCGCCTGCGACGGGGTGGTTTCGCTGCTCTCGCACTACGCTTCGGATGTCGCTACGCAGGGGGCCGCAATCCCCTATCTGTGCGGCATCTCGCTTTCGCGGGCCTCGGACGTGTATTGGGAGCGCCGCTTCGTGCGGGGGAAAAAGAGCTATTACTATATCTGCCATGTGCGGTATCCTTTCTCCGCGCTGGAGCGTGCGGAGGCGATAGAAGCCTTCCGCAGCCTCGATGCGGCCCGTTATGCCCGCCTGAAGGAGATCGAGGAGGAGTTCGGCCGCTTCACGGAGCTGAGCTGGCTCGAACAGGCCGCCACGGCACTCGATCCGCTGATCGGCTATTTCTTCGACTCGGACCGCCGAAGCCAGGCCGAGAACCTGCGACAGCGCTGCCGCCAGGCATGCGGCGAGGTCGCCCTGATCTGCGACAGCGCCCGGCTGGGAGCCTGCTACTACCACTTCACGCTGCACGGCCGGCGCGTCACGACCGATCGGGCGCCCCGGCTGCGGAGCGACTACGCGACCGCTCTGCGCGTGATGCGGAACGGGGACGACGGCTATGTGCTGCTTTATGACGAGGCGGGCATCGCGGGCGAGGAGAACACCGTCGAGGCGGTCTATACCTTCGGCGGCCGCCGCCTGCGCCACCTCTTCGCGTTCGATCCCGACGAGGGGAAGGTCGCCGTGCGGCCATACGGTACGGTCGGGGTCGAGCGGATCGGCTGCGACGCTTCGGGATGCCCCTTGTGGCGGGTCTGCGTGCCGCTGCGTGCGAAGACCGACACCCGTTTCGAGGTGCTGCATGCCGAGGTGCGTCTGTCCGAAGCGGCGCATGCGCTGCGTGCGGAGTCCGAAGAGCCTCTGGCCGTTTTCGAGGGGTGCGGCGAGCACATGCTGTGCTTCGAGACGGCCGCTCCCGAGATCGGGGGCCGTCGCGGCCTCTTGGGTTCGGGATGGCTGCGGGTGCGTGCCGCCGGTTCGCGTGAGACGCGGGACGTGTGGTTCGATTTGCCCTGTGAACTTATTGTCGAACATTAAATAATGGAAATGCTATGAGAAAAACGATGCTGATCGCAGGGTCATTGGCTCTGCTGCTTCTGGGGGCCTGCTCCTCCTCGAAAAAAGCGGCGCGCGTGCTGAAATCCGATATGGTGGAGGTCGCCTTGCCCCTGAGCGGACCCCAGCACCGCACCGACGCGGAATTTTATCGTGCCGTGCAGAGCGGCGTGAGTCCCGAGATGGCTATGGCCAAGAAGATCGCCATGCAGAATGCCCGTCAGGAGATCGCGGCTGCCGTGCAGACCGATCTTTCGAGCGTTACGGAGAACTATGCCAAGTCGCGTCAGTTGCCCAGCGAAGAGCAGCGCAGCTACGAGGAGCGCATGACGGAGCTGACCTATTCGATCGTGAAGCAGACGCTGACCGGCGCGACCCTTGCCGACGAGAAACTTTTCCGCGAACAGAACGGCGATTACCGCCATTTCGTTTGCATGGAGGTGAACAAGGAGGAGCTGAAGAACCGCGTGCTCGACCGGATGAAGCGCGACGAGCAGCTGAACTCCGACTTCGAGTACGAGCAGTTCAAGAAGATCTACGAGCAGAAGCTCGCCGACTATTCGGCCGAATAGTCGCTGCGCATGGCTGCCCGCTGCGGCGTTCCGTCTCCCGAAAGGGAGGCGGAACGCTTTTTTGTGTATGTAGTGTCGCGCTGTCCGATGATTTTTCGTCGTAGTTTAATTTTTTTTGTAATTAGTGTGTTGTGGAAAATATTCACTTTAACTATATTTTTTAGTTGATTGTGAGTGAAATTTAGTTATCTTTGTTGCGAAGGATCTTCACAACCTTCGCAAACCGATTGTTTCGTTGCCGTTTTTGTTTGTAATCGTATCGTCATGGAAAAGCTGACACCCAAAGAAGAGGAGCTGATGCGCTGTTTCTGGGAGCGGGGACCGCTGTTCGTCCGCGAACTGGTAGCGCTCTGGCCCGAGCCGAAACCCCATTTCAACACCCTATCGACGATGGTCCGTTCGCTGGAGGCGAAAGGCTATGTCGGACACGAGGATTACGGAAGCACCTACCGTTATTACCCGCTTGTCGGGCGGGAGGAGTGCGGTCGCCGGACGCTCCGCAAGGTGGTGGACAAATATTTCGGCAACTCCTATCTGGGGGCCGTCTCCTCGCTGGTCGAGGAGGAGGAGATTTCGCTGGACGAGTTGCGCGAACTGATCCGCCGCATCGAGAGTCAAACCGAAAAATAGTCCGCTTATGTCTGCGTTGCTGCTCCATGTCCTGAAAGCGGGAGGCTGCCTGATCGCTTTCTTCCTCTGCTACGAACTGCTGCTCGGCCGCGATACCTGCTACCGGATCCGGCGCGTTCTGCTGTGCGGCATGCTGCCCCTTTCGCTGCTGCTGCCTCTGTGCGTCGTTACCGTCGAGCGGGAGCTGCCGGACTCAGGGGGAGCAGCCCTTCCGCTTTCGACCGTTCTGTCGGCAGCGCCTATGGATGATTTGTCTATGGAACCGGTCGCGGAGCTTCCCGCGCCCCGTCCCGCTGCGGCGGCGGGGGTGCGGCAGCCGCTGGGGGTGGGGACGCTTCTGTTGGCGGTGTATCTCGCAGGAGTCTGCTTGCTGGCGGGGCGTATGTTTCGGAATGGGGTGCTGATCGGGCGGCTGGTGCGCAGCGGCGAGCGGATCGGGCAGGCGGACGGGAGCTGTCTGGTGCTGCTCGACCGGCGGCAGCCTCCCTTCAGCTGGATGCGTTATGCGGTCCTCTCCCGTGAGGACTGGGAGCGCGACGGGACGACGATTCTGTTGCATGAGCGGGCGCATATCCGGTTGCACCACTCCTGCGATCTGCTGGCGGTCGATCTGCTGGGGTGTTTGCAGTGGTTCAATCCGGCGATGTGGCTGCTGCGCCGCGAACTGCGTGCCGTGCATGAATTTCAGGCCGATCGGGAGGTGCTGCGTGCGGGGGCCGACGCGCGCGACTATCAGATGCTGCTCATAAGAAAGGCCATTGGCGGGAGGTGGTGCTCTGTTGCCAACAGCCTGAATCATAGTAACCTTAAAAAACGTATTACCATGATGTCTCGTAAAAAGTCATCGGGGTGGGCCGGAGCCAAGGCGCTCTATGTTCTGCCGCTTACGTGCCTGGCGCTGTGCGCTTTCGCACGAACCTCCTATGTCCTTCCGGAGGACAAAGGTATGAAAAAATCCGGGAAAACCATCCTCTCCCGGCCGGCCGGGGCGGCTACCTCGATGCCGGAAAGTCCGTCGGAGCAGTCGCCCGCCGCTGTCGCGCGTCTGCGGGGGCTTTTCTCCGAACTGGAGCTGGCCGCCGGACGGCCGAAGAGGAGCTGCACGATAACCGGCCGGGTTTTGGACGGGGAGGACTGCCCGATCGAGGGGTTCGAGTTGCTGTGCGGCGCTCCGCAGCCGGTTGTGACCGATGCCGAAGGAGGCTTCGCGATTGCGGATGTCACGGGCGGAGTCACGTGGTACTATTTCAACAGGGGGGAGCTTGCTGGCGCGTTGGGCTTCGGAGTTCCCGATTGCGATCTTCATTTCGACGTGCGGCTGGACGGAGGCTTCGAGCTGACGATCTCCATTCCCGGACAGCGGGGAGTCATTTATCAGACGAACGGCACACCCTCCGATTTCCGGTTCGATCCCGCGCATCTGCCGCTTCTGTTATGGGATGGGCAGGAGGTCGCACCCGAGGCGTTGTGCGACACGCTGGCGCACTATACGGAGCGGGAACAGGCGAACGTGCTCTTTGCCCGGGTCGTGAAGGATCCCGAACTGCTGGCAGTGTACGGGGAGAAGTCGGCCGACGGAATAGTTCAGTTCTTCTTCGGACCCTATGATGGCCGACATAGGTGGGGAAGGTCCGATTCCTCGGCCTGGAGCCGGGAAGACATGCAGCTGTGCCTGGTGCTGGGCGAGGAGATTCCGGACGGTCTGCTGCCTCTGTTCGACCGCTCCGTGCGGCAGGCCGTCGAGCGGTATGCGGCGAAGTGTGCGGACGATCCGGCCGTGTCGGTCATTGCGTCGGAGGAGAGGCTGACGACCACCTTTCTGTTCGCTGAGGATGCGGATCCGGCCCGTTTGATTCCCCGCTTCGGGGCGGAGCAGGCGCTCTGGCTGTTGGACGGCGAGCCGATCGGGCAGTTCGAACTCTTCGGGATAAGCAGTCGGGAGATCGCATCGGCTACCTTGCTGCGTCGGGAGGAGGCCGTGAAGAGGTACGGTCGTCGGGGGCGCATGGGCGTCGTGGAGCTGACGAGCCGCCCGCTCGCGGGGGAATCCGGGAAGGCGGGACCGAAGCCCGATCCGTTTCACTGGCTGGAGGGCGATTTCGAGCCGCTGCCCGGGCAGCCGGACACCTACCGCGTTTCGAAACTCGGACTGCGCCGTGTCGAGCCCTGGAGGACCGGATGCTTCCCGCTGACGCTGTGGGACGGGCGGATCGTCGATTTTCGGATGCTCGGCAACCCGGGGGCGGCCGACCATATCGCCTCGATCCGCATCGTTCCTGCACCCGGCGGGAGGGTGTTTGAGACATACGGTCCGGCAGCCTGCAACGGGGTGGTGTGCGTAACCTCCCGCTATGCCGGTCGGGAGGATGATGACGAGCCGACCGTGTACGATGCGAAAAACCACCCCTTCCGTTACCTGAAAGGGGAGTTCGTCTCGGTGGACGGCAAGAATACCTTCAAGGTCCGCAAGTTCGGCCTGCGGAATCTGAAACGGGCGGATCCCTTCTCCTTGCCGTTGGTTCTGGTAGATGACCGGCCTGTCCCCGTTTTGACACTGGAGCGGATTCCGGAGCGCGATATCGAGATCGTGCAGGTCTTCGGCGGCGAAGAGGTCGCGCGTGAGGCCGGGGAGCTGTCGGAGCGTTACGGCAGCCGTGCGGCCGGGGGTGTGGTGCGGGTCACGCTCCGAAAAAATTCTCGGACGGCGAAACGGTTGGCCGCAGCGGAGAATAGTCGTGAAGATTAGGTACGCCCTCTTTTGAAACCGCTCCCTGCCGGATGAGGGCATGGGGGGGAGCGGCAAAAGAAAACCGGCCCGCCAGGAAACTGGCGGGCCGGTTCGTTCGGCTGGGAATCGCAGGCAGGCTAACGGTTGCGCGCCTCTTTCGCCTCGATGCACTCGGTGGCATGGGGCACCTTCATCAGACGCTCCTTCGGGATCAGCTTGCCCGTGGTCTTGCAGATTCCGTAGGTCTTGTTCTCGATGCGCACGAGGGCCATTTCGAGGTTGCGGATGAATTTCAGCTGGTGTGCTGCCAAACGTCCGCTCTCCTCCTTCGAGAGCGTCGTGGCCCCCTCTTCGAGCACCTTGAAAGTGGGCGAAGTATCCTCCGTGTCGTTGTCGGCGGTGTGCGTGATCGTCGCACGCAACAGTTCGTAGTCGGCGCGTGCCGATTCCAATTTCTTCTGGATGAGTTGGCGGAACTCCTCGAGTTCAGCGTCGCTGTATCTGGTTCTCTCGTCGGCCATACTTGCGTTTTTTTAATTATACAGTTACTAATATAGAGCTTTTTTCCTGCACTTCCAAATATTTTGCCGAAAACGGGCCGTTCGGCCCGTTTTGCGGATTTAAATTTTGGTCAGTGCGATCTTTACGCTCTGCTCGTCCACTTCGGTCGTTACCGTGAATGTCCCGGCGGGCGAGGCGGCGAAGGCTACCTTGTCGGCAAGGGTCTGGAGCGCGATGTAGTCGGCGAAGCGCTCCAGCGCCGGACGCAGGCTCTCCAGCTCTTCGATCTCCACCCGGATGCGGTCCGTTACCTCCAGCCCCGAATCCTTGCGCAGATTCTGGATGCGGTTTACCAGTTCGCGGGCGGTTCCTTCGGCCCGCAGCTCGTCGGTTACGGTAATGTCGAGCGCGACGGTCAGCTTGCCCTCCGTTGCGACCAGCCAGCCCGGCATGTCCTCCGAGGTGATCTCGAAGTCGGCGGGCGTGACGACGATCCGTTCGCCGGCGATGTCGAGCACGGTCTCCGCGGCGGCCTCGATCTCGGCGATCCGCTCCTGGGAGAAGGTGGCCGTGAGTGCGGCGATCTGCTTCATCTGCTTGCCGTACTTGGGACCGAGGGTCTTGAAGTTGGGCTTGATGCGCTTGGTAATGAGTCCCGTGGTCTTTTCGATCAGCTCGATCTCCTTGACGTTCACTTCGTTCATGACCAGGTTGCGCACCGCCTCGATGCGGCGGGCCATGTCGTGGTCGAGTACCGGGATGAGGATCTTCTTCAGAGGCTGGCGCACCTTGATGTTTACCTTGCGGCGCAGGGCGAGCACCATCGACGAGGCCTGCTGTGCGAGGGCCATCATCTGCTCCAGTTCCGTGTCGATCAGCCGCTCGTCGCAGACGGGGAAGGTCGCCAGGTGTACCGACTCCTCCGTGTGGCGGCCGCTCACGGCGTTCAGGTCGCGGAAGATGCGGTCGGAGATGAACGGCGCGAAAGGAGCCGCGAGCATCGAGACGGTCTCCAGGCAGGTGTAGAGCGTCTGGTAGGCCGCCAGCTTGTCGGCGGTCAGTCCGCCGCCCCAGAAGCGCTTGCGGTTGAGGCGGACGTACCAGTTCGAGAGGTTCTCGCACACGAACTCCTGGATCATGCGGGCCGCCGGCGTGGGATCGTAGCCTTCGAGCGCTTCGGTCACGTTGCGGACCAGCGTGTTGAGCAGCGAGATGATCCAGCGGTCGATCTCGGGACGCTCGGCCATCGGCACCTCGGCCTCCTTGCCCGTGAAGCCATCGACGTTGGCGTAGAGCGCGAAGAAAGAGTAGGTGTTGTAGAGGGTGCCGAAGAACTTGCGGCGCACCTCGTCCACTCCGTCGCGGTCGAACTTGAGGTTGTCCCAGGGCTGCGAGTTGGAGATCATGTACCAGCGCGTCGCGTCGGCACCGTAGGTCGAGAGAATCTCGAATGGATCGACGGCGTTGCCCAGCCGCTTGGACATTTTGTTGCCGTTCTTGTCCAGCACCAGACCGTTCGATATGATGTTCTTGAATGCCACCGAGTCGAAGAGCATCGTGGCGATGGCGTGCAGCGTGAAGAACCAGCCGCGCGTCTGATCGACACCCTCGGCGATGAAGTCGGCCGGATAGACGGTCTTGAACTGCTCGCCCCCGTTCTCGAACGGATAGTGCAGCTGGGCGTAGGGCATGGCACCCGAGTCGAACCAGACGTCGATCAGATCGCTCTCGCGGTGCATCGGCTCTCCTTTCGACGAAACCAGCACGATCGAGTCCACATAGGGCTTGTGCAGGTCGAGCCGGTCGGTAGCGTAGTTTTCCGGCGACATGTCGCCCGGCTTGAAGTCCTTGTAGGGATTCTCCTTCATCACGCCGGCGGCGATCGACTTCTCGATTTCGGCCATCAGCTCCTCGACCGAACCGATGCACTTCATCTCCGAGTAGTCCTCCGTCGCCCAGATCGGCAGCGGGGTGCCCCAGAAGCGCGAGCGCGAGAGGTTCCAATCGACCAGTCCTTCGAGCCACTTGCCGAAACGTCCCGTGCCGGTCGATTCGGGCCGCCAGCGGATCGTCTTGTTGAGTTCGATCATGCGGTCGCGCAGGGCGGTGGTGCGGATGAACCACGAGTCGAGCGGGTAGTAGAGCACCGGCTTGTCCGTGCGCCAGCAGTGGGGGTAGGAGTGGGTATGCTTTTCGATCTTGAAGACCTTGTTATCCGCCTTGAGGGCGACGGCCAGATCGACATCGAGCGTCGGTGCGTCGTCGGCCAGGGTCTCGTCGTAGGCGTTCTTCACGTAGCGGCCGGCCCACTCGGCGTAGGCGGTCTCATCGACGTTGCTGCGCACGAACTCCGGGTCGAGGTCCTCGACGGGGAAGAAACGTCCCCGCTTATCGACCATCGGCTGGTTCTTGCCGGCCCGATCGACCACGAACAGCGGGGCGATGCCTGCGGCGCGCGCCACACGGTCGTCGTCCGCACCGAAGGTCGGGGCGATGTGTACGATGCCCGTACCGTCCGACACGGTCACGTAGTCGCCCACGATCACGCGGAACGCATCGCCGTCGGGTTTGATCCAGGGAATGAGCTGCTCGTAGCGGATCCCCTCCAGTGCGACGCCCTTGCAGCTGAAGGGCAGTATTTCGAACGTACCCTCCTGCTTCTTGGTAAAGCAGGAGCTTACGAGCTCTTTGGCCAGGACGACCGTCTGCGGCGCGTCCGTGTAGGGGTTGCGGCACTTGACGGCGACGTATTCGATCGCCGGGCCTACGGCCAGCGCCGTATTCGAAGGCAGCGTCCAGGGGGTCGTCGTCCAGGCCAGGAAGTAAAGCTCCCCTTCGGCCAGCTCGAAGAGCTTCTCGCTCCGCTCGTCGCGTACGATGCGGAACTGCGCCGTGCAGGTGGTGTCCTTCACGTCGCGGTAGCAGCCCGGCTGGTTCAGCTCGTGGGTCGAGAGACCCGTGCCGGCGGCCGGCGAGTAGGGCTGGATGGTGTATCCCTTGTAGAGCAGCCCCTTGTCGTAGAGCTGCTTGAGCAGCCACCAGAGCGTCTCGATGTATTTGTTGTCGTAGGTGATGTAGGGATCGTCCATATTGACCCAGTAACCCATGCGTCGGGTCAGGTCCTCCCACATGCCCGTGAACTCCATGACCGCCTCGCGGCAGGCGCGGTTGTACTCCTCGACCGAGATCTTGCGGCCGATGTCTTCCTTGGTAATGCCGAGCTTCTTCTCGACACCCAGCTCTACGGGGAGTCCGTGCGTGTCCCAACCCGCCTTGCGGTGGACCAGATAACCCTGCTGGGTTTTGTAGCGGCAGAATACGTCCTTGATCGTGCGGGCCATCACGTGGTGGATGCCCGGCGTGCCGTTGGCCGAGGGAGGACCTTCGTAGAAGACGAACGAAGGATGTCCCTCGCGGGTCGAGATGCTTTTGTGGAACGTGTCTTCAGCGTCCCACTCCTTGAGAATGTCGGCGGCCAACCCCGGCAGATCGAGGCCTTTATACTCTTTGAACTTCATATATCGTTGCTGTTTGTTCCTAAAATGCAAAGTTAGAAAAAAATATGGATTTTCCGCCGTTCGCTTTCCGTTTTTTCGGTCCGGTGCCCGCCTGAGTGCCGTTTCCGCTCCGAACCCGCCCGTCCGGGGGGGCGGCTGCGCATCCGGAGCGGGGCGTGCCGGGCCTTTCCCGCGGACCTGCAAAACGAATCCCCGGAATCCGTGCGGGGAGGCGGGATTCCGGGGAGTTTGCTGGTGCGGGGGATGCCGGAGCCTTCGGATCAGTCGAAGCTCTGCATCTCGATCAGTTTCGAGTAGATGCCGCCGCGCGCCATCAGTTCGGCGTGGGTGCCCTCCTCGGCGATGCGGCCCCGGTCGATGACCAGGATCTTGTCGGCGTTGTGGATGGTCGAGAGTCGGTGGGCGATGACGATCGAGGTGCGCCCCTCGAGCAGCGAGTTGAGCGCCTCCTGCACCAGCTTTTCGCTCTCGGTGTCGAGTGCCGAGGTGGCCTCGTCGAGGATCAGGATCTCGGGGTTCTTGAGCACCGCGCGGGCGATGCTCAGCCGCTGCCGCTGGCCGCCCGAGAGCTTGGATCCCCGGTCGCCGATGTTGGTGCGGTAGCCCTCCGGGGTCTCCTCGATGAAGCGGTGGGCGTTGGCTACCTTGGCCGCCGCGACGATCTCTTCGAGCGAGGCTCCCTGCCGTCCCAGGGCGATGTTGTTTTCGATCGTGTCGTTGAAGAGCACCGTATCCTGGGCCACGATGCTCATGTGGTCGCGCAGGCTCTCCTGCGTGTAGTCGCGGATTGACACTCCGTCGATCAGGATGTCGCCGCCCGTCGGGTCGTAGAAGCGGGGGATCAGCTCGCTGAGGGTCGATTTGCCGCCGCCCGAGGGGCCGACGAGCGCGACGGTCTGGCCGCGTCCGACTTCGAACGAGACTCCGCCGATCACTTCGCGGCTGCCGTCGTAGGAGAAGCGGACGTTGCGGAACTCGATCTTCTCCTTCAGCCCTTCGAGGGTGCGGGCATCGGGCTTGTCCTGAATTTCGGCCGGCGTGTCCAGCACCTCGAAGATGCGCTGGCCGGCGGCGATGCCCTGGTTGATGTTGGCGAACTGGTCGATGAACGAGCGGACGGGGCGCGTGATCTGCGAGAAGACGGCGATGAAGCCGACGAATCCTCCGGCCGAGAGCGAACCCGACTCCACGAGCGAGCCGCCGAAGACGATCAGCACGGCGACGGCCGTGATCCCCAGGAAC
>JAIEHQ010000065.1 GCA_029065825.1 Alistipes sp. | reverse complement strand
GCGTAATTGGAGACATCGTAGTGCTCGAATCCCGCCTCGGTCAGGATGCGGTGAACCAGCAGGAACTCCCGTTCGCTGGTCTCTTCGTCCACGGGAGTGAATGTGCCCCGCTCGGTCCGGCGGCCGAAGGCGGTGCCCGGTTCGATGGTCAGGTGGTAGGCCGACAGGTGCGTGATGCCCGATTCCAGCATGCGGTCGAGGTTGCGGCGCAGGACCTCCTCCCCGAAGCCGGGGACTCCGAAGATCAGGTCGGCGGTCAGGTTCCCGAAGCCGGCCGCGCGGGCGCGGCGCAGCGCCTCTTCGGCCTGACGTCCCGTATGGCGGCGGTTCATCAGCCGCAGCTCGTCGTCGTCGAACGACTGCACGCCGACGCTCAGCCGGTCGGCACCGGCCCGGAGCATCTGTTCGATCCACTCCCCGCTCATGTCGTCGGGATTGGCCTCGACGGTAAATTCGTCGATCTGCGAGCAGTCCAGGTATTCGGCCGCACGATCCGCCAGACGGCGCAGTTGGCGCGGGTCGCACAGCGAGGGGGTGCCGCCGCCGAAGTAGAGGGTGCGGATGCGGCGGTCGGCGATCCATGCGGCTGCGGCCGGCAGCTCCCGCTCCATGGCCTCGAGCACCGAGTCGATGCGGGCCGTTTCGACGCTTTTGTAGAAATCGCAATAGGCGCAGACGCGCCGACAGAAGGGGATATGGAAATAGAGACCGGCCATGTTTTACAAATATAATAAAAAAATCGGCAGCAGCCTCCTTTCGGTATCGAAAATTCGCGGCGGGGGACGGATGTTCCGATAAAAAGACGAAGAAGACGGGATCTACCCTCCCGTCTTCTTCGGTCATGTCGGATTGTGCGGCGGTCAGCGTGCCTGAAGCACGGCCCGCAGCTCTCCGTCGCGGAGCAGCATGAGCATCTGGCCGTCGATCCGGTAGTGGGTCGCCTCCGAGAGAAGCTGCATGAAGCGTGCCTCGGTCTCCATGTCGGGACAGGCCATGCGCGTGGAGGCCATCCGGTCGATTTTCAGGTCACCCGAGGCGCTCGCCTCGTAGGAGCCCATCAGCCGGTTGCAGGCACCCTCGCCCGAGAGGTTGCCCTTGCCGTCGAATACGACGGTAAACCGATCGGCTTCGGCCGCGAAGGCCCGGCCGTCGAGCTGCGCCAGCTGCCATACGGTGCCGGCGAGCGGAATGTTCGTGCTTTTTGCGTGCTTGCGGCAGGGGCAGCATGCCGCCGTCAGGATTACGAGTGCGGCCAGCGCCGCTGTCTTGATGGAATTTTTCATCGTCTCATTGGGATTTTTGCGAGATATTCTCCGCAAATTCTGTGCAAAGATACGCAATTAATCGTAACTTTGCATGCTCCGAAGAGCTGCATCGCATTCGAACGATAACTTTTATAAATATTACGACCATGAAAACCATCATCGCATCTCCGAAGGCTCCCAAAGCCGTAGGTCCCTATTCGCAGGCCGTTCTGTGCGGCGACACCCTTTACGCTTCGGGTCAGCTTCCGATCGACGGCGCGACCGGCACGATGCCCGAGAGTATCGAGGACCAGACCCGTCAGTCGCTGACCAACCTGGGCTATATCCTCGAGGAGGCGGGACTCTCGTTCGCCGACGTGGTGAAGACCACCGTGCTGCTGGCCGACATCGCCGACTTCGCCGCGATGAACGCCGTTTACGCCACCTTCTTCAGCGGCCAGATGCCCGCGCGCATCTGCTATCAGGTAGCCAAGCTGCCGATGGGTGCCAAGGTGGAGATCGACGCGGTGGCCGTGAAGTAATCCCCGGCCGTCTCTGTTGAACATGCGCTCTGGACAGCCGGGGCGCATGTTTTTTTATTGTTGATAACTTTTCAACAATTTTTTTTCGCGAAAAAAATTGTTTTCCCGAATAAAGGCGGGAAATTTGTAGAACCGCTGTCGGGAAAAACGATCCCGATGTGATATGCAATCATTTAATAATCAAGATAAAATTATTTTTTCGATATGTCAAATAACCCATCTGTGGACTCTCCGGCCGAAGTCTCCTACAACGAGGCGGTGGAGGCGTCGAAAAACTACTTCGACGGAGACGAACTGGCCGCGACGGTCTGGGTCAGCAAGTATGCCCTGAAGGATTCGTTCGGTCATATTTATGAAAAAACGCCGGCCGACATGCACCGGCGCATCGCCGCCGAAGTGGAGCGCATCGAGCGCAAGTACCCCAACCCCATGAGCCGCGAGGAAGTGTTCGAACTGCTCGACCACTTCCGCTACATCATTCCCCAGGGCGGTCCCATGACCGGCATCGGCAATAATTTCCAGGTGGCCTCGCTCTCGAACTGTTTCGTCATCGGCCACAAGAACCCGGCCGACTCCTACGGCGGCATCTTCCGCATGGACGAGGAGCAGGTGCAGCTGATGAAGCGGCGCGGCGGCGTGGGGCACGACCTTTCGCACATCCGGCCGACGGGAAGCCCCGTGCTCAATTCGGCCCTTACCTCGACGGGCATCGTGCCCTTCATGGAGCGCTACTCCAACTCGACGCGCGAGGTGGCGCAGGACGGCCGCCGCGGGGCGCTGATGCTCACGCTTTCGGTCAAGCATCCCGATGCGGAGCGCTTCATCGACGCGAAGGTCGATACGAGCAAGGTAACCGGCGCGAACGTCTCGATCAAGCTCGACGACGAGTTCATGCGGGCCGTGATCGCCGGGGAGAAGTACGTGCAGCAGTTCCCGATCCGTTGCGAGGAGCCTCTCTACCGTCAGGAGATCGATGCGAAGAAACTGTGGGACAAAATCATCCACAACGCCTGGAAGTCGGCCGAACCGGGTGTCATGTTCTGGGATACGATCATCCGCGAGAGCATTCCCGACTGCTATGCCGACGAGGGCTTTACCACCGTCGCGACCAATCCCTGCGGCGAGATTCCGCTCTGTCCCTACGACTCGTGCCGTCTGCTGGCGATCAACCTGCTGGGTTATGTGAACGATCCTTTCACGCCGCAGGCTTCGTTCGACTTCGACAAGTTCCGCGCACACGTGGCCAAGGCGATGCGCATCATGGACGACATCATCGACATGGAGCTGGAGAAGGTCGAGGCGATCATCGAGAAGATCGCCGCCGACCCCGAGGACGAGGATATTCGCCGGGTGGAGTACGATCTCTGGCGCAAGATCCGGACGATGGCGCTGAAAGGCCGCCGCACGGGCCTGGGCATCACGGCCGAGGGCGATATGCTCGCGGCGCTCGGGCTGCGCTACGGCACCCCCGAGGCGACGGCTTTCGCCGTGCAGGTGCAGAAGACCCTGGCGCTGGAGGCTTACAGGGCTTCGGTGGTCATGGCCGGCGAGCGCGGTGCTTTCGAGATTTACGATGCGGCCAAGGAGGAGAACAATCCGATGATCGTCCGTATCCGCGAGGCCGATCCCGAACTTTATGCCGCGATGAAGGAGCAGGGCCGGCGCAATATCGCCATGCTGACCATCGCCCCGACGGGCACCACCTCGCTCATGTCGCAGACCACCTCGGGCATCGAACCGGTGTTCCGTCCGGTTTATAAGCGCCGGCGCAAGATCAACCCCTCGGATCAGGACGCGAAGGTCGATTTCGTGGACGAGATGGGCGAAAAGTTCGAGGAATACAACGTCTATCACCACAACTTCGTCCGCTGGCTCGCGGCCAACGGGTACGACACCTCGCGGCTGCAGTCGATCTCCGACGAGGAGCTGGAGCAGTGGGTGGCCGCCTCGCCCTATCACGGGGCTACGGCCAACGATATCGACTGGGTGGCCAAGGTGCGGATGCAGGGCGAGATCCAGAAGTGGGTCGATCACTCGATTTCGGTTACCGTGAACCTCCCGAACGAGGTCTCGGAGGCGCTCGTGGCGGATGTCTATCGTACGGCATGGGAGTGCGGCTGCAAGGGCGTGACGGTCTATCGCGACGGTTGTCGCGACGGCGTGCTGATCGACAAGAAGAAAAAGAGCGCCGCCAAGGAGGAGGGCGCTCCGGTGCTCAAGCGTCCCAAGTCGATACCGGCCGACATCATCCGCTTCAAGAACGGCAGCGAGAACTGGATCGCTTTCGTGGGACTGAAGGACGGCCGTCCCTACGAGATCTTTACCGGAAAGAACGAGGAGGATGCCATGTACCTGCCGCCGAAGATCACCAAAGGCTATATTATAAAGGTGCGCGAGGCCGACGGCTCGAAGCGTTACGATTTCCAGTATGTCGATCGATACGGCTACACCAACACCATCGGCGGTATTTCGCGTCTGTTCGACGAGGAGTTCTGGAACTATGCCAAGCTCATCTCGGGCGTGCTGCGTCACGGGATGCCCATTACCAAGGTGGTTTCGCTGATCGAGTCGCTCCACCTGAACAGCCAGACGATCAACACCTGGAAGATCGGTGTGGAGCG
>JAIEHQ010000064.1 GCA_029065825.1 Alistipes sp. | reverse complement strand
TCGCGGATGCGGTCGAAGACCACCACCGTATCGTTGATCGAGTAGCCGATGATCGTCAGAATGGCGGCGATGAAAGCCTGATTGACCTCCAGGTTGAAAGGCAGCCATCCGTAGCAGATCGAGAAGACACCGATTACCATCAGGGCGTTGAACGCCAGCGCCAGCGTAGCGCCGGTGGCGTACTGCCACTTCTTGAAGCGGAACGAGATGTAGAGGCCGATGGCCACCAGCGAGAAGAGCACCGACCAGATGGCTCCCCAGGTCATGTCCTTCGCGATCGAAGGACCGATCTTGTCGGCCGTCACGATACCGTTGATGTCGTTCTGCGTGTTGCGGAAGCTATCGAACGAGATGGGATAGCCGTAGAGACCGCCCAGCGCGTTGTAGAGGATCATATCCACCTCCGAAGTAGCCTCGTCCGAGGTGTCGTCGTACTTGTACTGCGTCACGATGCGCATCTGGTTCTCGTTGCCGTACTGCTTGACCTCGAAGCTGACGTTGGCCGCATCCTCGTAACCGGAGAAGACCTCCTGCAGTTTGGCGCGCACCTCCTCGGCCTGCACCGGACGGTCGAAACGCACCACGTAGGCGCGGCCGCCGGTAAACTCGGCACCCATGTTCAGACCGCGCACCGCGAACGACACGCACGAAAGAACGATGACGGCGAGCACGACCGCATAGGCGGCCTTCGTTTTGCCCAGGAAGTCGAAGCGGGTGTTGTTCATGATGTTCTCCGACCACTTGCGCGAGAAGGAGATCTTGCCCCACTTGGCCACGACACCTTCGATGAGCAGACGCGTGATGAAGATCGAGCAGAAGAGCGAGGTCAGGATACCGATGATCAGCGTGGTGGCGAAGCCCTGAACCGGACCGTTGCCGAAGACGAAGAGCACGATACCGGTAATGATGGTGGTCAAGTTACCGTCGATGATCGCCGAATAAGCCTTCGAGAAACCGTCCTTGATGGCCAGACTCAGGCCCTTGCCGCCGCGCAGCTCCTCCTTGATGCGCTCGTAGATGATCACGTTGGCATCGACGGCCATACCCATCGTCAGCACGATACCGGCGATACCCGGCAGGGTCAGCACCGCACCGAACGAGACGAGCACGCCGAAGAGCAGGAAGATATTGAACAGCAGCGCAATGTCGGACATCCAGCCGGCCGTCTTGTAATAGAGTCCCATATAGAGCAGCACCAGTACGAAGGCTATCAGGAACGAGAGCATGCCCGCATTGATCGACTCCTGGCCCAGCGACGGACCTACGACCGTATCCTGGATGATGCGCGCCGGTGCGGGCACCTTACCCGACTTGAGCACGTTGGCGAGGTCCTTGGCCTCCTGGATGGTGAAGCTGCCCGAGATCTCCGAGCTGCCGCCTTCGATCTTCTGGCGCACGGCGGGAGCCGAATAGACATAACCGTCGAGTACGATGGCGATGCTGCGGCCGATGTTGTCGCCCGTCAGACGCGCCCAGTCCTGCACGCCCTCCGAGTTCATCGTCATCGAGACCTTCGCCTCGGCTCCGCGCTCGGCATAGGTCTCGCGCGCATCGGTAATGACGCTGCCGTCCAGCGGCGCCTGGCCATCGGGCGTGCTGACCTTCAGTGCATAGAGATAGAAACGACCGTCGTTCTTCGCGTCGCCCTTGATGTCCCACTTAAACATTACGTCGGCGGGCAGCAGGTCGCGCACCGCCTCCATGCGCAGGTATTTGGATACCGTTGCGGTATCGGCTACCGCAACGGCGCCGACGACGGCACCGCCGCTGTATTCGGGGTTAAGCAGTGCGAAAAGCGGATTCCGCTCGCGGGTATAGCGCGAGAAGGACTCCGACTCGGCGGCGGAGGTCTCGGAGGTCTGCTGCACCTCGGCGATCAGCCCCTCGGACTCCTCGCCGGCAGCGCTGCCGGTCTCGACGACCTCGGCTACCGACAGCTCCGAAGCAGGCTGCTCCTGCTCGCCGCCCACACCCATCGTGCGGAGCAGCTGGTCGGCACGCGACAGGGCGGCGATCAGCTCCGAAGCGTTATAGGTGGTCCAGAACTCCAGCGACGCGGTGCCCTGCAGCAGCTTGCGCACGCGCTCCGGCTCCTTCACACCCGGAAGCTCCACCAGAATACGGTGCGAGTTGGGCAGGCGCTGCACGTTGGGCTGCGTCACGCCGAAGTGGTCGATACGGCTGCGCAGGATGTTGAACGAAGCGTCGATAGCGGCATCGGTCTCCTGCTGCAGGATCTTCTCCACTTCGCTGTCGCTGCTGTTCGGGGTGATGTCCTTGCGATCCGGACCCACGAAGAGCGCGGCCAGCGGCGCACCGCCCGAAATCTCGCGATAGGCGCGGGCGAAGTCGCCGATGTAGTTGTTGGTGCCCTCCCTGAGCGAACGGTTCGCCCGGGCGATGGCCTCCTGGAACATAGGATCGGCCGCACTCTCGCCTGCGAGGGCCTTGAGCACGTCCTCGACCTGCACCTCGAGCATGACGTTCATACCGCCCTTCAGGTCCAGACCGAGGTTGATCTCCTTCTCCTTGCACTCCTTGTAAGTGAACGAAATGAAGCCCAGGTCATAGACGGGCTTGTTCCGCACGGAATCCAGATAATAGACCTCGGCCGACTGACGCTCGGAATCGTCCGCCGAAGTTTGGGCGGCATACTCGGCCGCCTTGCGCTCCACACTTCTCGTTTTCAACGAGAAAGAGAGCTGATAAATACAAGCGATCACCAGCAGGACCGCAAGTAGTTTGATAGCTCCTTTACTTTGCATTGGGTGTTGATTGGTTTGTTATATGTTTGTTTTTCGAGTCTTTAATGCGCAAAGATATTAAAAATAAAGTAAAAAAGAAATCCGGACCGGCGAAAAGCGGCCGTCCGGCAAAAAAAGAGGCGGACGGGATCCTCTCCCGTCCGCCTCGACCCGTTCGCGCCGGCGGCAGTGCCGCCGACCGACCGCACAGGGCCGCCGTTATTTTACCTCCTCGAACTCCACGTCCTCAGGCTGTCCCTGAGCTGCGCCGCCCTGCTGGGCATCGGCGTGGGGTGCACCCTGCTGCTGTGCGTTCTGCTGCTGTTGCTGCTGCGCATAGATGTCCTGCGAAGCGGCCTGCCATGCGGCGTTCAGCTCGGCGAGCGCCGTATCGATAGCCGCTACGTCGGCATTCTTGTGAGCCTCCTTGAGCTTGCCCAGAGCCGTCTCGATCGCCCCCTTCTTGTCGGCGGGCAGCTTGTCGCCGTACTCCTTGAGCTGCTTCTCGGTAGCGAAGATGTTCGAGTCGGCCGCATTGATCTTCTCGATGCGCTCCTTCTCCTCCTTGTCCTTCGCCTCGTTGGCCTTGGCCTCGTCGCGCATGCGCTGGATCTCCTGCTCGGTAAGACCCGACGACGCCTCGATGCGGATCTTCTGCTCCTTGCCCGTACCCTTGTCCTTGGCCGAGACGTTCAGGATACCGTTCGCGTCGATGTCGAACGTCACCTCGATCTGCGGCACACCGCGCGGTGCGGCGGGAATGCCGTCCAGGTGGAAGCGGCCGATCGACTTGTTGTCGCGGGCCAGCGGACGCTCGCCCTGGCAGACGTTGATCTCCACCGAAGGCTGGTTGTCGGCAGCCGTCGAGAAGACCTCGCTCTTGCGGGTCGGGATCGTCGTGTTGGCCTCGATGAGCTTGGTCATCACGCCGCCCAGGGTCTCGATGCCCAGCGACAGCGGGGTCACGTCGAGCAGCAGCACGTCCTTGACCTCGCCGGTCAGCACACCGCCCTGGATAGCGGCACCGATAGCCACCACCTCGTCGGGATTGACGCTCTTGTTGGGAGTCTTGCCGAAGAACTCCTCGACGATCTTCTGGATGGCGGGAATACGGGTCGAACCGCCCACGAGGATCACTTCGTCGATCTGGCCGGCCTGAAGACCCGCGTCGCGCAAGGCCACCTTGCAAGGCTCGATAGTCTTGTGGATCAGGTGGTCGCACAGCTGCTCGAACTTAGCACGCGTAAGCGACATGACCAGGTGCTGCGGGATGCCGTCGATGGGCATGATGTAGGGAAGGTTGATCTCCGTGGTGGTCGAAGAGGAGAGTTCGATCTTCGCCTTCTCGGCCGCCTCCTTCAGACGCTGCAGAGCCATCGGATCCTTGCGCAGATCGACGTTGTGCTCGGCCTTGAACGCCTCGGCCATGTAGTCGATCAGCACGTGGTCGAAATCATCGCCGCCCAGGTGCGTGTCGCCGTTGGTCGATTTTACCTCGAACACGCCGTCGCCCAGCTCCAGGATCGAAATATCGAACGTACCGCCGCCCAGGTCGAAGACGGCCACCTTCATGTCCTGCCCCTTCTTGTCCAGACCGTAGGCCAGCGCAGCGGCCGTCGGCTCGTTGATGATGCGGCGCACCTTCAGGCCCGCGATCTCACCCGCCTCCTTGGTGGCCTGACGCTGCGAGTCGGAGAAGTAGGCCGGCACGGTAATTACCGCTTCGGAAACCTCCTGACCCAGATAGTCCTCGGCCGTCTTCTTCATCTTCTGGAGGATGATGGCCGAAATCTCCTGCGGCGTATATTGACGGCCGTCGATATCGACGCGCGGGGTGTTGTTGTCGCCGCGCACGATCGCATAGGGCGCGCGGGAGATCTCCGACTGCACCTGATCGTAGGTCTCGCCCATGAAACGCTTGATCGAGAAGATCGTACGCTTCGGGTTAGTAATCGCCTGACGCTTCGCGGGATCGCCCACCTTGCGCTCACCGCCGTCGGTAAACGCCACGATCGAAGGAGTCGTGCGGTGTCCCTCGGAATTGGGGATCACGATGGGCTCGTTGCCCTCCATCACTGCCACGCAAGAGTTCGTCGTACCTAAGTCAATACCAATAATCTTTGCCATAATAATATT
>JAIEHQ010000063.1 GCA_029065825.1 Alistipes sp. | reverse complement strand
CTGTCCGCCGGGAAGGGCGGCAAATCGCCTGCTGCGGACGATGCCCGTTACGAAAAAATCGCTACCTTTGTACGGTTATGGCCTTACGCCGAGATACGATGAGAAAAAACTTCTGGCTCTGGCTGTCGGCGCTGCTGCTGACCGCCTGCACGGGAAAAGCTCCCGCGCGGCACGCCGCCGCCGAGACTCCGGCCGCACCGCGCTCCTGCACCTACCGCATCGTGCGGAGCTACCCCCGCCCCACCGACCGCTACACGCAGGGACTCCTCTACGCCGAGGGGATGCTGTGGGAGGGGACCGGCCAGTACGGAGAGTCGCGCCTGCTGCGCACCGACCTCGAATCGGGAGCCTGCCAGACCCTCGCCACGCTACCCCGCACGGAGTTCGGGGAGGGCATCGCGCTGCTCGAGGGCAAGCTCTACCAGCTTACCTGGACCTCGAACAAATGCCGCGTCTATGAGGCCGCGACGGGCCGCCTGCTGCACACCTTCTCCTACCCGGGCGAGGGGTGGGGCCTTACCGACGACGGCACCCGCCTCTACATGAGCGACGGCAGCGAATACATCCGCGTGATCGACCCCGACGGATTCCGCACCCTGCGCCGCATCACGGTAACCTACCGGGGCGAACCCCTCCGGCTGCTCAACGAGCTGGAGTGGATCGGCGGCAGGATCTGGGCCAACGTCTATACGACCGACCTCGTCGCCGTCATCGACCCCTCCACCGGCCGCGTCGAGGCCACGATCGACCTCGGCGGCCTGCTGCCCGAAGAGGAGATCACTCCCCGCACCGACGTGCTGAACGGCATCGCCTACGACGCGGCAGGCGACCGCATTTTCGTCACGGGGAAAAACTGGGGCAGAATTTTTGAGGTGGAGATCATCGAACTCTGAAGCAACGACCGCCAATGACCCCCGTCGAATTCCGCCGCCACCTGCACCGCCATCCGGAACGCTCGTTCCGCGAGGAGCGGACCGCCCGCTTCATCGCCGAACAGCTCGACCGCGCGGCGATCGCCCACCGTCCGATCGCCGGCACGGGCATCCTGGCGCGCATCGAGGGAAAGGGCGATCCGACGCAGGCGGTGGTGCTGCGCGCCGACATCGACGCGCTGCCGATCGAGGAGCGGGCCGCCGTCGCCTGGCGGTCGGAGCATCCGGGCACGATGCACGCCTGCGGACACGACCTGCACGCGGCCGTCCTCTACGGGGTGCTGCTGCGTCTGGCGGCACGACCCGACTTCGAGGGCACCCTCTTCGGACTCTTCCAGCCGGGCGAGGAGCAGAACCCCGGCGGAGCCTCCCGGGTGCTGGCCGAGGATCCCTTCGCGGGCTACCGCGTCCGCGCAGTGATCGGCGAACATGTCGAACCGGAGCTTCCGACCGGCATGCTGGGCTTCCGACCGGGCAAATACATGGCCTCGAACGACGAGATCCGCCTCCGCCTGGAGGGTCCCGGTGGACACGCCGCCAAGCGCGACGAACACGCCGACACGGTCAGCGCCGCCGCACGGCTCATCCTCGATCTGACGGCGCTCAACACCCCCGAACGGATCGTCTCGATCGGCCGGGTCGAAGCCCCCGGAGCCACCAACGTCATCCCCGACCGGATCGCGATGGAGGGGACGATGCGCACCTTCGACCAGACGGAGCGCGCCTCGCTCAAGCAGACGGTCGAGGCGCTGGCGCGCCGCAACGACGCGGACTACGGTGTCCGCACCTGCGTGGAGTTTACCCCGGGCTATCCGTGCGTGGTGAACGACCCCGCACTGACCCGCCTGGCCGTCGCGCTGGCCGAGCAGGAGGGCTTTCCCCACCGGATGCTGTCCCTGCGCACCACCTCCGAAGACTTCGGTTTCTACGCAGAGCGCTACCCCTCACTTTTCTACCGTCTGGGGGTCGGACCGGATTCCGGCCGGCTCCACACGGCAATGTTCAACCCCGACGAGGCGGCTATCCCCGCCGGCATCCGGTTCATGGAGCGCCTCGCCCGCAAATGTTTCGAAACATGAGCAAAACAACGAAAAAAAATAACGGCACAGCGGCCGCATTCGACCGCTCTTCACTCATCATCAGCCTGTTTCGCGAAGCTCCGTGCAACAAATTCTCGCTCAAGCACCTGGCCTCCGCCTCGGGCGGCGCGACCAAGGAGGGACGCGCCCTTACCCGCCGAATCGTCGATGAACTGCTCGCGCAGGGAGTCATCGAGGAGTGCGGACGCGAGAAATACCGCCTCAGCGGCAAGGAGCTTCCCCGCCTGGAGGGAGTGGTCGATATGATCCAGAGCGGTGCGATGTACGTCCGCACGGACTCCGAGCAGAACGACATATACGTCAGCCAGCGCAACTCGCTCAACGCCTTGGACGGCGACCGCGTGGAGCTGGTCATCACGCGCCGCTCGCACTCGGGGTCGCTCGAAGGCGAAATCACGCGCATCGTCGAGCGCAGCGGCAAGCAGTACGTCGGCATCGCCGAGGTAAGCGACCACGCCATCTTCGTGCGGATCGACCCGCGCCGCCTGCCGCTGGATGTCTATCTTTCGCGGCGCGACAACCCGACCGTCCAAAACGGCCAAAAAGTGGTCATCCGCATCGCGGACTGGCCCTTAGGCTCGAAAAGCCCCGCCGGCGAACTGGTCGAGGTGCTCGGCACCCCCGGAGAGAACGAGACCGAGATGCACGCCATCCTGGCCGAATACGGCCTTCCCTACCGCTTCGAGCCGAAGATCGAGGAGGCGGCCGAACGCATCCCCTCCGCGATCACGAAGGAGGATTACGCCGCCCGCCGCGACTTCCGCCGTGTGACCACCTTCACGATCGACCCGGCCGACGCAAAGGACTTCGACGACGCGCTTTCGATCCGCAAGCTCGACGAAGGGCGCTGGGAGATCGGCGTACACATCGCCGACGTGACCCACTACGTCACGCCCCGCACGCCGATCGACACCGAGGCCCAGGAGCGGGGCACGTCGGTCTATCTGGTCGATCGCACCGTCCCGATGCTGCCCGAGAAGCTGAGCAACGAACTCTGCTCGCTGCGGCCCCACGAAGAGAGCCTCTGCTTCTCGGCGGTCTTCACGCTGAACGACCAGGCGGAGCTGCTCGACGAGTGGTTCGGCCGCACGGTCATCTACTCCGACCGCCGCTTCTCCTACGAGGAGGCGCAGCAGGTCATCGAGAGCGGGCAGGGCGATCTCGCGGAAGAGATCCTGACCCTCAACCGGCTGGCCCAGACGATGCGCAGGCTGCGCTTCAAGAACGGCGCGGTGAGCTTCCAGCGCGAGGAGGCCAAATTCAGGCTCGACGACCAGGGCAAGCCGCTGGGCGTCTATTTCAAGGAGCAGAAGGAGGCCAACCAGCTCATCGAGGAGTTCATGCTGCTGGCCAACCGGCGCGTGGCCGAATTCTGCGGCAAGCAGCGGGTAAACGGCCGCAACGTGCGCCGCACGATGGTCTATCGCGTGCACGACGTGCCCAACGAGGAGAAGCTCGAAAAATTCCGCACGTTCGTTCTCCGCTTCGGCTACATATTCAAGGCCCAGAAGGGGCGGGCCATCGCCAAGGAGATGAACCAGCTCTTCGCCAAGGCCAAGGGCCGCACCGAGGAGAACGTGATTTCAAACCTGGCCGTGCGCGCCATGTCGAAGGCCTTCTATTCGACCGACAACCTGGGGCACTACGGGCTGGCGTTCCCCTACTACACCCACTTTACCTCGCCGATCCGCCGCTACCCCGACATGATGGTCCACCGGCTGCTGGCCCGCTACCTCGACGGCGGCCGCTCGGCCGACCGCGAGGCGCTCGAAAAGCTCTGCGTGCACTCCTCCGAACGCGAGGTGGTCGCCGCCGAAGCCGAACGCGCCTCGATCAAGTACAAGATGGTCGAATTCATGCAGGACAAGATCGGCCGCCTGTTCGACGGCCACATCTCGGGCATGAGCGACTGGGGCATCTACGTCGAGCTGGACGACACCCACATCGAAGGGATGGTCTCCCTGCGCGAAATCGAGGGCGACCGCTACCAGTTCGACGAGAACCGCTACGAGGTTTACGGCCACCGCAACAACACGGTCTTCACGCTGGGCGACGCGGTACGCATCCGCGTCAAGCGGGCCGACCTCCAGAAGCGGCTGCTCGACTTCGAGCTGATCCTCCCCGGCACGCAGCACCCCGACTCGCCCGAGGCTCCCGTCCGGCGGCAGAGCGCCGCACGCACCCGGCAATCCGAAAAGCCTGCGAAGCCGGCGAAAAAGACGAAACGGTCCGAAAAGGCCGAGAAGAAATCCCGTAAAACCGCATCCAAACGCAACAGACGATGAACGCCGATTCGATTTTCGACAAATGCCTGGCGCGCGAGCGCCTGACGGCCGACGAAGCCCACTGGCTCTATGAGCAGGCACCCCTGC
>JAIEHQ010000062.1 GCA_029065825.1 Alistipes sp. | reverse complement strand
GAGCAGCACCTCCTGTACGATGTCCTCGGCATCGGCCCGGGAACCCGTGCGCAGGCAGGCGAATCGGAAGAGCCGCTCCTGCTCCCGCTCCACGATCCGTTCCAGGAGGGCGAGTTTCGGGTTGCGTTCTTTCATGATTGTCGGTTTTAGGGGTTTTTACAGAAGAGACGCTCCTGAGGGCGAAAAGATTTAGCGGAGTGCGAAAATTCATCGTTTTTTTTCGGTGCGCCGCCAGCGGCGGAGGGGCGGGTACGAAAAAGGCGCGGGCCGTACCGGTGAGGGCAGCCCGCGCTTTGGGTTGTGACGATGTCCGTCGGCTTTATTTCCGGTTGCGTCCCATCACGGCGGCCACCGAGAGCAGGATGCCGAGCATCACGCCCAGCAGTGCGGCGCAGAGCACCTGGTAGTGCGGCGGGAGGAGGAACGTGACGGTGTGGGCCGGGATCCAGAAGAGCGGAATCGTCCGCTTGAAGACGAAGTCCCACTGGACTTTCCAGTTGAGCGACGCGATGATCCGGCCGACGGGGATGGGTCGCACGAGCGCCCGCAGGGAGCCGCCGTTTTCGAGGATGTGGGTGTCGGTAATCTTGTGGAGCGTCATGAAGACCGGCGCGAAAGTGGTGTTCATCGTCAGGCTGATGAGGAACGCGCCGACGAACTTCAGGGGCGAGAATCCGCCGTGCATGGCTTCGGCGATTCCTTCGATGCCGAGCGCTTCGGCGAAGAGGGGCACGCCCGACGAGAGGATCTTCATCACGACGGCGATCCACACGCCCAGCAGACCCCAGATCGCGGCGCGGGGGATGAGACCGAATCCCTTCTCGTTGTACGATCCGGTTTTGATGCGCAGGCCGATGGCCTCGCCGGCGGTGGCCAGGATGGCGAACTTGAGGAAGGCCGTGATGTAGGGATGGGTGGCGTTGAAAGCCGTATAGCCTTGGTAAACCGTTTCGCAGGCGAAGAACGGAGCGAGCAGGACGAGGGTTGCGGCGATGAAGATCAGGTCGTTCTTTTTCATGGGGTTAGGAATGAGATAAGGGGTTTCGGGAGATGCTCCTTTTCGGGGTTTCTGTTCGGGGCTACCCGCGTCCGAGCAGGATTTCGGCCTGGCTCAGTGCCGCGTCGGTAATCCGGCTGCCGGAGAGCATTTTGGCGATTTCGGTAATGCGCTCCTGCGGGTCGAGCCGGCGGATGTGGCTGCCTGCGCCGTCCTTATAGACGACGAAGTGGGTGTCGCCCTTCGAGGCTACCTGGGGCAGGTGGGTGATGTCCACCACCTGCATCGAGCGGGCGAGCGAGTCGATGATGCGTCCCATCGCATCGGCGATGCGGCCCGATACGCCGGTGTCGATTTCGTCGAAAACGATCGTCGGCAGCGCCGTGCGGCGGGCGAGCAGTGCCTTGAGCGCCAGCATCACGCGCGAGATCTCGCCGCCGGAGGCGATGCGGTCGGCCGGTTGCGGGGCAAGGTTCCCGTTGGCCGAGAAGAGAAAGTCGATGCGGTCGGCACCCGTCGGTGTCAGCTCCTCGACCGGCGCGATGCGCACGACGAATCGTGCTTCGGGCATGCCCAGCTGTGCGAGCGTCTCGGCGATCTCCTCCCCGAAGCCGGGGGCGGCCTTTTCGCGGGCCGCGCGGAGCGTCTCGGCCAGTGCGCGGGCCTCCTGCTCGGCTGCGGCATGCTCGGCTGCGAGAGCTGCGATCGCCTCGTCGCCGTGCGTGATGGTGCTCAGGCGCGCCTCGTAGCCGGCCTGTACGGTCAGCAGTTCGCCGAGGTCGGCGGCGCGGTGTTTCTGGCAGAGCGAATAGATGGTGCCCAGGCGGGCGTTGATCTTCTCGAACCGCTCGGGATCGGCATCGAGCCGCTCGCTCTGGTGTGCGGCGGCGGCGCTTACGTCCTTGAGTTCTTCCAGTGCGGAGCGCAGCCGGACGGCCGTGTCGGCGGCGAAGGGGTAGTGTGCGGACAGGTGGCGGAGCGCCGTTTCGCTGCCCTTGAGCTGCACGAGGATGCCGGTCTGCTCGTCGTCGAGCGCGTTGCGCAGTGCCGCGAGCGTCTCGACGATGCGGTCGGCATTGGAAAGTACCTCCAGCTCCTGTTCCAGCTCCTGCTGCTCGCCCTCCCTGAGGCGTGCGGCGCGCAGCTCCTCGACCTGAAAGGCGAGCCATTCCTCGTCCTTGCGGTTGGCCTCGGCCTCTTCGCGCAGGTGTGCCAGCTGCTGGCGCAGCGTGCCGAGGCGGGCGTAGGCGGCGGCGTATCGGGCGAGCGTCTCGCCGTTGCCCGCCAGCGTGTCGAGCGCTCGGGTGCGGAACGACTCCGAACCGAGAATCAGGTTCTGGTGCTGGGAGTGGATGTCGATCAGCTGCGTGCCCAACTCGCGCAGCAGGGCGAGCGGCACGGGGGTGTCGTTGATGAACGAGCGGCTTTTGCCCGAGGGGGTAATCTGCCGCGTGAGCGTCGTCTCGCGGGCGTAATCGAGGTCGTTGCGGTCGAAGAAGTCGCGAAGTTCCTCGTTGGTGAGTTCGAAGGTTCCTTCGATCAGGCAGTTGCGCTCCGTGTCCTTGAGCGTCGCGCCTTCGTTCTTGTTGCCCAGCAGCAGCCCCAGGGCACCGAGCAGTATCGACTTGCCGGCACCGGTTTCGCCCGTGATGATGTTCAGGCGTTCGTCCAGCTCCAGTTCGAGCCGGTCGATCAGGGCGTAGTTTTCGACTTTGAGGCGGCGCAGCATGGCTTGTTATTTCAGCATGGATTCGATTTTATCGACGATTCGTTCCGCCGTTTCGGATTTCGACAGCAGGGGCAGCTCCTCGCGTCCCGAACGGTCGATGAGCGTTACCTTGTTGGTGTCGCCTCCGAATCCGGCACCGGCATCGCGCAACGAGTTGAGCACGATGAAGTCCAGGTTCTTGCGGTGCAGCTTTCCTTCGGCGTTCTCCGCTTCGTGATCGGTTTCCAGGGCGAAGCCGACCAGCAGCCGGCCCTCCTTGCGGGCCCCCAGTTCGGCGGCTATGTCGCGGGTGCGCTTGAGGCGGATGGTCATCGCTCCCTCTCCCTTCTTGAGTTTTACCGCCGAGACCTCTTCGGGCGTGTAATCGGCGACGGCGGCGCACATCACGGCTCCGTCGGCCGCCGCGAACTCCCGCATGCAAGCCTCGTACATCTCCTCGGCCGAGCGTGTCTCCACGCGCCGCACTCCCTGTGGGCAGGGAAGTGCCGTGCGTCCGCTGACGAGCACCACCTCGGCACCCCTCCGGGCGAGCGATGCAGCCAGCGCATAGCCCATCTTGCCGGTCGAGTGGTTCGAAATGAACCGCACGGGGTCGATCGCTTCGATCGTGGCTCCTGCCGTGACGATCAGCCGTTTACCTTGCAGGCTCTTTTTTTTTTCGCTCAGGAGTTCTGCGAGCTGCGCCACGATTTCGGCCGGTTCGGCCATGCGTCCCTTGCCGCTCAGACCGCTCGCCAGCTCCCCGTCGCCGGGTTCGATGACCGCCACTCCGCGGCGGCGCAGTGTCTCCAGGTTCTCCTGCGTCGCCGTGTGGGCGAACATGTCGAGGTCCATCGCCGGGGCGACCGCCACCGGACAGCGTGCCGAGAGGTAGGTCGTCAGCAGCAGGTTGTCGGCAATGCCGTGCGTCATCTTGGCCAGCGTGTTGGCCGTCGCGGGTGCGACGAGCATGCAGTCGGCCCATTCGCCGAGCGATACGTGGGAGTTCCAGGCTCCGTTTTCGGGATCGAAGAACTCGACCAGAATGGGGCGCTTCGACAGCGTGGCCATCGTCAGCGGCGTGATGAACTCCTTCGCCAGCGGGGTCATCACCACCTGTACCTCGGCACCCGCCCCCTTGAGCAGGCGGCAGAGCAGGGCGGCTTTGTAGGCCGCGATACTGCCCGTGACTCCGAGCAGAATGTGTCGTCCTTGCAGGCTCATCTTCTTTGCGGTGGAGTCGGGTTTAAGCCTGAGGATTCTCCTTCTTGTAGAACAGTTCGTCGTCGAGGAACTCTTCCGTGGCGATCAGCACGGGCTTGGGAAGCCGCTCGTAGTAGCGCGAAATCTCGATCTGCTCCCGGTTCTCGAAGGTCTCCTCCATCGTGTCCGTCGGCGACGAGAAGTCGGCCAGCTTGCGGTTGAGTTCGGTTTTCAACTCGGAGGCAATCTGGTTCGCACGGCGGGCGATGATGTTTACCGTTTCGTAGATGTTGCCGGTCTCCTTGTCGAAGTCGGCCAGTTTGCGGGTTACCGTGTTGCCGGGAGTGCTCTTTTTAATCTCCATATGGTCAGATAGTTGTTTTGTTATTTCTTTTTGTTCTCTTCGTTTTTGTCGTTCCGCTCCAGGTAGTTCTTGGCATGCTGTGCCAGTCGCTCCAGTTCGCGCAGGTGCTCCGATTCGGGGAATTCGGCCATGAACGAGTAATAGGAGTCCAGCATCGACAGGTAGCGGTCGGTCTGCTTGTCGCGGACCGAATTTTCGGCCAGCTTGCTCGATGCCTTGACGATCAGATACATGATCTCTTCGCGGTGGCGGCTCTCGGGGTATAGTTTCGAGGCGTTCCTGAGCGCGATGATCGCCGCCTTGTAACGTCCGATCTTGTAATAGGTATAGGCGTTCAGGTAGGCTTTGTCGTGGAGGCGCTCGGTCAGCTCGCGGTTTATCTCGCGGAACTTTTCGGCCTGCTCGCTGTCGGGGTAGTGCGAAAGGAACTCATTGACCGCCACCAGCGCCTGGGTGGTCATCGACTGGTCGCGCTTGGGTCCGGGCGAGAGGTAGAAATAGCTCAGCGCGAGGATCCCTTCGGCATCCTCGATGAAGACGCTGCGGCCGAACTTGCGGCGGAAGTCATCGAGCGCCGAAGCCGCCGCGCCGTAGTCGCGCTGCTTGAACTTGCAGTGGGCGTTCATGAAGGCGATGCTGTCCTCCTTGTCGCTGGCGCTGAAGTAGGGACTCGCCGCATCGAACAGCATGGAGGCCTTGTTCCACTTCTGCTGGTTGTAGTATTTGATGCCGAGCCGATACATTTGCATGGGGTCGTTGTTTTTCAGGACCTGCTGTATGCTGTTGCAGCCTGTCAGAAGGACGGCGAAGAGCGCTGTCCACAAGATATATAGCCGTTTTTGCCTCATCGGGAGCCGTTTTTATCGCGGTTATCCGGGGGATAATCGCACAAAGTTACGCTTAATTTAACGAAATCCCAAATTTTTTAGTATGAGCCGCTTCCTCCGCCCGGCTCGCGGTGCTTCTGTCCTGTTCCGTCGCAGGCGGGCGGGCGTGTCGGAGGCGCTGTGCGGAGGAGGGACGAAAGGGGGAGCGGCCGTTGCAGGCCGCTCCCCCTTTGTTTTTCGCAGTCCGCGTCGAGAGACGTGCGGCGTTTTCAGTGGCGGCCGTGCTCGGCGAGCCACTCGGCGATCTGTACTGCGTTCAATGCCGCTCCCTTGCGGATCTGGTCGCTCACGCACCAGAAGGCGAGCCCGTTGGGCGACGAAAGGTCGCTGCGGATGCGTCCGACATAGACCGGGTCGGTCCCGGCGGCCGCGAGCGGCATCGGGTAGCGCTTCTCCGCCGGTTCGTCGAGCAGCACCACGCCGGGGGCCGAGGCGAAAGCCTCGCGGGCCTCCTGCGGCGAGATCGGCCGTTCGGTCTCGACCCAGATGCTCTCCGAGTGGGCGCGCATGACCGGCACGCGGACGCAGGTGGCCGAGACGGCCACGTCCGAGTGCATGATCTTGCGCGTTTCGCGGAACATTTTCATCTCCTCCTTGGTGTAGTCGTTGTCGGTGAACACGTCGATGTGGGGGATGAGGTTGTAGGCCAGCTGGTAGGCGAACTTCTCCGCGCGGGCTTCGCCCCCTGCGGCGAGGCTCCTGTGCTGCTCCTCCAGTTCGGCCATGCCCTGCGCGCCGGCCCCGCTGGCCGACTGGTAGGTGGCCACGTGCACCCGCCGGATGTGCGAGAGACGTTCGAGGGGCTGCAGCGCCACGACCATCTGGATCGTGGTGCAGTTGGGGTTGGCGATGATGCGCCGCGGCGTGCGGAGCGCATCTTCGGGATTGACCTCGGGAACTACCAGCGGCACGTCGTCGTCCATGCGGAAGGCGCTCGAGTTGTCGATCATCAGCGTGCCGTGGCGGGTAATGGTCTCGGCGAACTCTTTCGAGGTGGAGGCTCCGGCCGAGACCAGGGCGATGTCCACGCCCCGGAAGTCGTCGTTGTGGGCGAGCAGGCGCACCGGAAGCTCTTCGCCCCGGAAAGAATAGGTGCGTCCGGCGCTGCGCTGCGAACCGAAGAGCGACAGCTCGTCGATCGGCAGTCGGCTCTGCTCGAGTATCTTCAGAAATTCCTGGCCAACGGCTCCGCTGGCTCCGACAATGGCTAATTTCATGATCGTTTCGTTTTTAATATTTTCGTAATTGCCGGATGTGCGCTCCGCACTTTCCGGTCGTGCTCCCGTGTCCGCTCTCCTTCGCCTTGACGGCTCCGGAGCAGGCGCGTCAGTCGAAGAATTCGTCCTCTTCGATCGTGTCGGGCTGGAGGCCCTCCTTGGGGATGTCCGATCGGAATCGGTCGTAGGAGGGCATGACGGCCGGCTGCGGGAACCGGTCCTGCTTGCTCACTCCGACCGTGGGATCGGCGAAGAGGCGGTTGAAGAACTCGCCGACGATCGGCAGTGCGATGGCGCTGCCCTCGCCCCGGGAGAGCAGGTGTACGGCCTGATCTTCGCCGCCCACCCAGACGCTCGTGACCAGGCGGGGCAGCACGCAGACGAACCAGGCGTCGCGGTTCTTCTGCGACGTGCCGGTCTTGCCGCCGACCTCGGCCTGCTGCATGCCGTAGTTCCAGTTGAGCCGTCCGCCCGTACCCGAGCGGATGACCTCCTCGAGCATGCGGAGCATCGTGTAGGCGGTCTGTTCGCTGATGGCATCCTGCGTTCGGGGGGCGAAGCTCGCGATCAGGTTCCCCTGGCGGTCCTCGATGCGTGTCACGAAGATGGGGTCGGTGTGAACCCCTTCGTTGGCGAAGGTCGAGAAGGCGCTCGCCAGTTCATAGACGTTCGATTCCGAGGTGCCCAGACAGAGCGCCGGCACCGGGTCGATGTAGCTGCGGATGCCCATGTTGTGGATGAAGGAGGCCACCGCCTGCGGCTGCTTGGCCTGCTTCATGATCCAGGCCGAGTAGTTGTTGCGGCTGCGGGCCAGACCCCAGCTCAGGGGGTGCAGCTCGCCGTTCTGCTCGACCCGCCCCGCCTCTTTGGGCGACCAGGGCACGCCGTTGCCCGTCTCGATCGTCACGGGGAGGTTCGGTACGGGCGTGTTGGGGCTGAGGCCCAGGTGGTCGATGGCGAAAGTATAGACGAAAGGCTTGATCGTCGAGCCGATCTGCCGCTTGCCCTGCTTGGCCATGTCGTACTTGAAGTAGCGGAAGTTGGGACCGCCCACGTAGGCCTTCACGTGGCCCGTGCGGGGATCCATCGCCACCAGGCTGGCGCGCATGATGCGTTTGTGGTGGAGGATCGAGTCCCGGGGCGTGAGCAGCGTGTCCCGTTCGCCCCGGTAGGTAAATACCTTCATCGGACAGGGACGTTCGAACGAGGCGAGGATCTCCTTTTCGCCGACTCCGGCCCGCTTCATCTCCCGGTAACGGTCCGAGGTGCGGATGGCGTTGTTCACGATCCGCTCGCGCTCCTTCGGGGGCGTGTCGAGGAAGAGGGTCTTGGTGCGCCGGTACTGTGCGTCCATCTGGGGCTGGATCTCCTGCTGCATCTGCTGCTGTACGGCCTGTTCGGCGTAGGTTTGCAGGCGCGAGTCGATGGTGGTGTAGATTTTCAGTCCGTCGCGGTAGATGTCGTAGGGGGTGCCGTCGGCCTTGGTGTTTTTGAGGCACCATCCGTAGATGGGGTTCTCGTCGTACTCTTTCACGGCCTGCTCGTAATCCCATTCGTTCGCGAACTGCCGCCGGACGGGGCGCTTGGCGTTCATGGCCAGCCGCAGCATCTCGCGGAAATAGGTGGCCGATCCGTCGTTGTGGGAGACGGGGCGGAAGTCGAGGCGGATGGGCAGCTCGGCGAGCGAGTCGCGCTCGCGGCGGGAGATGGCTCCCGAGGTGGCCATGCGGTCGAGCACGAGGTTGCGGCGGGCCAGGGCGTTCTCCGGATTGCGGCGCGGCGAATAGAGGGTGGGGCCCTTGACCAGTCCCACCAGCAGGGCGGCCTCCTGCACGTTGAGCTGGTGGGGTTTCTTGTTGAAGAAGGTGTGGGCCGCCGACTTGATGCCGTAGGCGTTCGAGCCGAACTCCACGGTGTTGAGGTACATGGCGGCGATCTCCTCCTTGGTGTAGTTGTACTCCAGCTTGAGCGCCGTGATCCCCTCCTAGAGTTTCGAGACCCCCAGCTTGCTCG
>JAIEHQ010000061.1 GCA_029065825.1 Alistipes sp. | reverse complement strand
CCTCCGCTCGACCTGCTCGCCGCCGCGAGCTATCTGCTGCAGGGGCGCGCGGATTGCGCCCGGGCCGTCCTCCGGGCCTGGGGCGAGTTTCTCCGCTGGCACGGGCGGCTCGCCGCGAAACGTCGGGCGATCCGGCGCGCAGCGGTAAAAAATCCCGAAGGAATATACCGGGGATCGATTGTGGTACGTTATTGGATGGGCCGCAAACGGTTCGGAAATATGCTTTGAAATGAAAAAACTGGTAATCATACCCACCTACAACGAACGGGAGAATATCTCGAAGATGATTTCGAAGGTCATGTCGCTGCCCGGCGCTTTCGACCTGCTGGTCGTGGACGACGGTTCGCCCGACGCAACGGCGGCGATCGTCCGCAGCCGCCGGGAGGAGTTGCCGGAGCGGCTCTTTCTGATCGAGCGGTCGGGAAAGCTCGGCCTCGGCACGGCCTACCTTGCCGGCTTCCGCTGGGCGCTGGAGCGCGGCTACGACGCGGTGTTCGAGATGGACTGCGATTTCTCGCACGATCCCGACGACTTGCTGCGCCTGGCCGCCGAGCTGGAGGGCGGGGCCGACGTGGCGGTCGGTTCGCGCTATTCGAAGGGGGTGACGGTCGTGAACTGGCCCATGTCGCGGCTGCTGCTCTCCTATTGCGCGTCGCGCTATGTGAAGATCGTCACGGGCATGCCCGTGTGCGACGCGACGGCCGGTTTCGTGGGTTACACGCGTCGGGTGCTGGAGACGATGGCGCTGAATGAGGTCCGCATGGTCGGCTACGGCTTTCAGATAGAGATGAAATACACCGCCTGGAAGCTGGGCTTCCGCATCGCCGAGGTGCCGATCATCTTTACCGACCGCGTGGAGGGCACCTCGAAGATGTCGGGCGGAATCTTCGGCGAAGCCTTCTTCGGCGTGCTGGCGCTGCCGTTCCGGTCGATCGCCCGAAGAGGGTAGGGCGGCCTGTCCCGTCCCGGCCCATGAATCGCCGTCCGTTCGGGCGGAAGTCGTGTACGCGCTGCCTGCCGCCGGTTGGAAACGAAGCGCCCGGAGTCGCAAGACTCCGGGCGCTTCGTTTCCCGTCTCGGGGACGGTTGCCTATTTGTTGATCTTGGCCCACGAATCCTTCAGCGTGACCGTGCGGTTGAAGACCGGACGGCCGGGCGCGGAGTCCGTGTCGGCGCAGAAGTAACCCACGCGCTCGAACTGGAACGGTTTGCCGACGGGCGCTTCTGCGAGCGACGGCTCCAGATAGCCCTTCGCGACGACCATCGAGTCGGGGTTGAGGTTGTCCTCCCAGCTGCCCCCCTCCGGTACGTCGTCGGGATCCTCCTTGGTAAAGAGCGGGTTGAAGAGCCGCACCTCGGCTTCGATCGCATCGGCGGCCGATACCCAGTGGATCACGCCCTTCACGCGGCGGCCGTCGCTCGACGATCCTTCGCCCGACTGCGGGTCGTAGGTGCAGCGCAGCTCGACGATATTGCCGGCCTCGTCCTTGACCACCTCTTCGCAGCGGATGAGGTAGGAGTAGCGCAGGCGCACCTCCGTGCCGGGGCTGAGGCGGTAGTATTTCTTGGGCGGCACCTCCATGAAGTCGTCGCGTTCGATGTAGATCTCGCGCGAGAAGGGCACCTGGCGCGTTCCGGCGCTCTCGTCTTCGGGGTTGTTGATCGCCGTGAAGCTCTCGGTCTTGCCTTCGGGGTAGTTGGTGACGACCACCTTGAGCGGGTTGAGCACGGCCATGCGGCGCTCGGCGATCCGGTTCAGGTCCTCGCGCACGCAGAATTCGAGCTTGCCCAGGTCGATCACGTTGTCGCGCTTGGCGACACCCACCATCTCCGCGAAGTTGCGCACCGAGGCCGGCGTGTATCCCTTGCGGCGCAGGGCGCAGATGGTCGGCATGCGGGGATCGTCCCAGCCCATGACGGCCCCCTCCTGCACGAGCTTGAGCAGGCGGCGCTTCGACATCATCGTGTAGGTCAGGTTCAGGCGGGCGAACTCGTACTGGTGCGAGGGGTAAATGCCGAGCGCCTGGATGAACCAGTCGTAGAGCGGGCGGTGCACGTCGAATTCGAGGGTGCAGATCGAGTGGGTGATGCGTTCGATCGAGTCGCACTGTCCGTGCGCGTAGTCGTACATGGGGTAGATGCACCACTTGTCGCCCGTGCGGTGGTGCTCGGCGTGCAGGATGCGGTACATGATCGGGTCGCGGAAGAGCATGTTGGGGTGGGCCATGTCGATCTTGGCGCGCAGCACCTTCTCGCCGTCGGCGAACTCGCCGCGCTTCATCCGTGCGAACAGGTCGAGATTCTCCTCGACCGAACGGTTGCGCCAGGGCGACTCCTTGCCCGGCACGGAGACCGTGCCGCGCGTCAGGCGGATCTCCTCCTGCGTCTGGTCATCGACATAGGCGAGTCCCTTTTCGATCAGTTCGACGGCCCAGTCGTAGAGCTGGTCGAAGTAGTCGGAGGCGTAGCGCTCCTCGGCCCAGTCGAAGCCGAGCCACTGAATGTCGCGCTTGATCGAATCCACGTATTCGACATCCTCCTTCACTGGGTTGGTGTCGTCGAAACGGAGGTTGCATTTGCCTCCGTATTTTTTAGCCAGACCGAAGTTGATGCAGATGCTCTTGGCGTGGCCTATGTGCAGGTAGCCGTTGGGTTCGGGCGGAAAACGGGTTTGTATCCGGGTGTCGCCCTCGGCGATGGATGCCTGGATGATCTCTTCGAGAAAGTTCGCTGCTTTCTCCCTGGTGCCGTTGTCGTTTGATTCGATTGCCATAGCAGTGGTGTTATAGTGACACATGTTGTGAACTTGTTATTTCCGGGCGCGATATACGGTCTTGTGCAGATTGACCGATATTTTCAGGATCTGCTGCAGTCCGAGTCCCACTCCGTCGTAGTGGAAGACCAGTGCGGCCTGGATGCCGAGCGTGTCGTTGAAGACGCGCCGGTTGTATGCCAGGCTGGTCTGGTTGTAGAGGTGTTTGGGGGTGGCGTAGAAAGGCCCTCCGGCGTAAAGCCCGCCCCCGTAAATGTCGTAAAAGGGCATGAGGTTCTCGCCTAAGTAGAGTTCGTTGGTCAGGCTCGCGCCCCAGCGGGCGAGCGAGAGCGTGATCCGCCCGCCCCGCGGATCTTTCCAGCCCGTCTCCCGGATGCGGTCGCGCTGGAGGGTCTGGATCAGGCCCGCCCGCGCATCGAACGACCAGGCGCCCGAGAGCCGGAACCCGACGTAGGGGTTGATCTGTATGTGAT
>JAIEHQ010000060.1 GCA_029065825.1 Alistipes sp. | reverse complement strand
GGATGACCCGGCCGTCGAAGGTTTTCAGCAGCAGTACGGGCGCTTCGTCCAGCACCAGCGCGCGCGACGAAACGGCCACCGCAAGGTAGGGTTCGCCGTCCTGCCATCCGGCCGTCAATTCGACAGCACAGCCGCTGCCGTAAGGATTCCCTACCGACTGCGCCGAGGCCGCCTGCAACAGGAGCAGCGCGGCGGCGCACAACAAAAAAAACTTCCGCATAGACAATCTTTTAAGATAATTCCGAAAGGAAAAAACAGCCGCAGCGCCGGGATTCGGGATACCCGCCCCGAAAATCCGGACGGAGCACTTCCCTCCGGCTCCCGGCTAACGCACCCCTTCGAACTCCGGCGCACACTTGGTCGGCTCGAACCCGACGATCCGGTATTCGGCGATCCCCTCGCGATAGAAGGGATCCTCCCGCACGAACGCCTCGACTTCGGCACGCTCCGTCGCCCGCGAAACGATCACGCCGCCCGTGCGGGGCTGCTGCGGTCCGGAGCAGAGCAGTTCGCCCCGCGAAAAATGACGGTCGAGAAAGGCACGGTGCTCGGCAAGGAAGCGCTCCACCTCCTCGATGGGCTTCCTGTAATCGACGATGATGAGAAACACGGTATTCTATAATTTAATGTCGTAAATCTGTATCACGCCCACCAGCCGCTCCTGATCGTCGGCGACGAGCAGCGAGTTGATCTTGTGCTGCGTCATCTTCTTCTCCGCCTCGATCAGCTTGGCTTCGGGACGGATCGTCTTGGGGTTGAGGCTGGCGATGTCGCCCGCACGGATCGAGAAAAACTCCGACTCGCGACGCTCCATCGCCCGGCGGATGTCGCCGTCGGTCACCACGCCCACGATCTTCTCCCCCTCGCAGATGACGATGAGGCCCAGACCGCCCTTGCTCACGGCGTGGATCATATCCTTGGCCGAACAGTCGGGCGCGACGACCGGAAGTCCCTCGCGGTGCATCACGTTGCCGACGGTCATCAGCAGGCGGCGGCCCAGGCTGCCGCCCGGGTGCAGGCGCGCGAAGTCGATGCTCGTGAACTCGCGGAGCTTCATCAGCGCGACGGCCAGCGCATCGCCCATCGCGATCTGCGCGGTGGTCGAGGTCGTGGGGGCCAGATGGAGGATGCAGGCCTCGTGGCGCACGGCCACGTCGAGGTGCACGTCCGAATTGCGGGCCAGGGTCGATTCCGGATTGCCCGTCATCGAGATCAGCCGGTTGCCGTTGGCGTGGATGAAGGGCACGATCTTGAGGATCTCGTCCGTCTCTCCCGAATAGGAGAGCGCCAGCACCACGTCGTCCGGCGAGATCATACCCAGATCGCCGTGAAAGGCCTCCCCCGGATGGAGGAAGAAACTCGGAGTTCCGGTGCTGGCCAGCGTCGCCGCGATCTTGCGGCCGATCAGGCCCGATTTTCCCATGCCCGTCACGACGAGCTTGCCCCGCCCTTCGAGCACGATGCGGACCGCCTCGACGAAACTTTCATCGAGCCGCTCCTCCAGATGTTTGAGCGCCAAAGCCTCGGTATGGATCGTCCTGCGGGCCAGCCCGAGGATCTCTTCGCTTCTCTCTGCAACTACCATCACAACAAAGATTCAATCACGTTTTCCAAATCTTCCAGACGGAGCATGTTCGGCCCGTCGCTCAGCGCGCAGTCGGGGTCGGGATGCACCTCGAAGAAAAATCCGTTGGCACCGAACGCCTTCGCCGCCAGCGCCATCGCCGGCACGAACTCCCGGTTGCCGCCCGTCTTGCCGCCCGCCGCACCGGGACGCTGCACCGAGTGGGTGCAGTCCATCACGACGGTCGCGGCCGTACGCAGCATGTCGGGAATGTTGCGGAAATCGACCACCAGGTTGTTGTAGCCGTACATGTTGCCCCGCTCGGTCAGCCACACCTCCCGGGCACCGGCCGCCACCGTCTTCTCATAGGGGTAGCGCATGTCCTCGCCCGAGAGGAACTGGGCCTTCTTGACATTGACCGTGCGGCCCGTGCGGGCGGCGGCCACCAGCAGGTCGGTCTGCCGGCAGAGGAAGGCCGGAATCTGAATGACATCGACCACCTCGCCCGCCGGCGCGGCCTGCCACGCCTCGTGTATGTCGGTCAGCAGGCGCAGCCCCCACTTGGCCCGCACGTCGGCGAGCATGCGCAGTCCGCGCTCCAGTCCCGGTCCCCGGAACGAGGATGCCGAGGTGCGGTTGGCCTTGTCGAACGAGGCCTTGAAGATGATGTCGGTCCCCAGACGGCGGTTGATCGCCGCCAGTTCCGCCGCCACCGCGTCGAGCAGTTCGGCCGATTCGATCACGCAGGGACCGGCGATAAATACGGGTTTCTTATCCATTGTTCACTCTATCGTTTCGTATTGCGGAGAAACTCCTCGGCCGCAGCCAGATCCTCGGGCGTGTCGATGCCGATGGTCTCCGCATCGGAAATACCCACGCCGATCCTGTAGCCGTTCTCGATCCAGCGCAGCTGTTCGAGCGACTCGGCCAGCTCCAGCGGCGACTGAGGCAGGGCGGTTACCTGCGCAAGCGCCTCGGTGCGGAAGGCATACATGCCGATGTGCTTGTAGAACGTATGCCGCGCCAGCCACTCCGACCGATCGACACCCCGCAGGTAGGGAATGACCGAGCGCGAGAAACAGACCGCCCGCGACTCGCGGTCGAGCACCACCTTGGGCGAATTGGGATTTTCGAGGGCATCGAGCCCCTCCTCCGCCCCAAAGGGACGCACCAGGGTGGCGATATCGGTCCCCGGACGGTCGAAGCAGCGCATGATCGCCTCAATCTGCTCGGGACGGATGAAAGGCTCGTCGCCCTGCACGTTGATGACCCCGTCGAACGCCTCGCCCAGTTTGCCGTAGGCCTCCCAGCAGCGGTCGGTGCCGCTGCGGTGCCCGGCCGAGGTCATCACGGCGCGGCCGCCGAACGATTCGACGGCACGGAGGATCCGCTCGTCGTCGGTCGCCACGACGGCATCGGGCAACACCTGCGTTACCTGTTCATAGACCCGCCGGATGACCGGCTTGCCGCCCAGCAGCGCCAGCGGCTTGCCCGGAAACCGGGTCGAAGCGTAGCGGGCGGGAATGATCGCAACGAATTTCATGGCTGACTTTTGTAGAAATTTCTCTTTCGGACGGCTAATATACGAAAAAAGACGGGACATCGGCTCGTGTCCCGTCTTTTCTTTTCACTGCCGGCCTCTATTCCGCCTCGAGCGCCAGGCGCAGCACCTCGTCGTTGGTGCGCACGTAATGGAACGTCAGCCCCTCGAGGTATTCGGCCTTGATCTCCAGGATGTCCTTGCGGTTGTCCTCCGAGAGAATCAGCTCCGTGATTCCGGCGCGCTTGGCTGCCAGGATCTTCTCCTTGATGCCGCCGACGGGCATCACGCGTCCGCGCAGGGTCGTCTCGCCCGTCATGGCGATCCGCTCGCGCACCTTGCGGCCCGTGTAGGTCGAGACGATCGAAGTGACCATCGTGATGCCGGCCGAAGGCCCGTCCTTGGGGATGGCCCCCTCCGGCACATGGATGTTCAGGTCGCGCTTCTCGAAGAGTTCGGGATCGATGCCCAACTCCTCGTGGTGGGCCTTGACCCACTCGAAGGCGATCGTCGCCGACTCCTTCATCACGTCGCCCAAGTTGCCCGTGAGGCTCATGTGCCCCTTGCCGGGAGTCAGCACCGACTCGATGTAGAGGATGTCGCCTCCCACCTCGGTCCAGGCCAGACCGGTCACGACACCGACGATGCCGCCCACCTCGTACTCCTCGCGCTGGAACTTCGGGATGCCCAGGATCTTCTCCACCTGCTCGCAGCTCATCGCGGCCGCATATTCCTCCTCGAAGGCGATCTGACGGGCCCGGTAGCGCGACAGCTTGGCCAGCAGCTTGTCCAGCGAGCGGACACCCGCCTCGCGCGTGTAGCCCGAGATGATCCACTCGACGACATCGGCCCCGAGCGACATGGCCCCCTCGGGAATGCCGTGCGCCTCCATCTGCTTGGGAAGCAGGTGGTCGAGCGCGATGCGGATCTTCTCCTCCAGGATATACCCCGGGATGTTGATCATCTCCATGCGGTCGCGCAGCGCCGGGTTGATGTTGCCCACGTTGTTGGCTGTGGCGATGAAGAGCACCTTCGAAAGATCGTACTCCGTATCGAGGTAGTTGTCGTGGAAAGTGGTGTTCTGCTCGGGGTCGAGCACCTCGAGCAGGGCGCTCGACGGATCGCCGTGGTTGCTGACCGTGACCTTATCGACCTCGTCGAGGATGATGACCGGATTGGACGATCCGCACCGCTTGATGGTCTGGATGATCCGGCCCGGCATCGCACCGATGTAGGTGCGGCGGTGTCCGCGGATCTCCGCCTCGTCGTGCAGACCGCCCAGCGAGATGCGGCCGAACTTGCGGCCCAGCGCCGCCGCCACCGACTTGCCCAGCGAGGTCTTGCCCACGCCCGGAGGGCCGTAGAGGCAGAGGATCGGCGACTTCAGGTCGCCCTTGAGCTTGATGACGGCCAGGTGCTCCAGCAGACGGTCCTTCACCTCGTCCAGACCGAAATGGTCCTTGTCCAGCTGTTCGCGGGCGCACTTCAGGTCGAGGTTGTCCTGCGTCACTTCGTTCCAGGGCAGCTCCAACATCAGCTGCAGGTAGGTAACCTGCACCGAATACTCCGCAACGGCCGGGTTGAGCCGCTCCAGCTTCGCCAGCTCCTTCTCGAAGAGTTCGCCCACCTCTTTGGGCCAGTTCTTGCCGGCGGCCTTCTCGCGCAGCTCCTCCAGCTCGCCGTCCGTACCGTCGCCCAGTTCGTCCTGAATGGTGCGCATCTGCTGCTGCAGGTAGTAGTCGCGCTGCTGGCGGTCGATCTCCTGCTTGACCTTGCCCTGAATCTCGTTCTTGAGTTCGACGAGCTGCTGCTCGCGCACGAGCACCTCCAGCAGCTTGCGGGCGCGGGCCAGCAGCCCCGGAGCCTCCAGCAGCGACTGACGGTCCTCGTCCGAGAGTTCGAGGTTCGAACAGATGAAATTGACGATACCCCGTTTCGAGTCGATATTCTTGATGGCGAAGGCCGCCTCCTTGGGCATGTTCGGCGAGATGGCGATGATCCCCAGCGCAATATCGCGGATCGAATCGACCAAAGCCTCGAATTCGAGGCTCTTCAGGTCGGGCGTGGAGTCGCGCAGCGGCGTGACGCTCGCCTGCAGGTAGGGATC
>JAIEHQ010000006.1 GCA_029065825.1 Alistipes sp. | reverse complement strand
TGTAGGGGGTGGCGTTGCCCTCGGTGAAAACCGGGTGGGTGGCGGTGGGCACTCCGTCGAGGGTGTCGGGCTTGCCGTGCGCCAGAATCATCTTGTCGTCCATGTCGATGCGCATGAAGTCGCCCTTGAGGTTGATGTTCTGGTAGCTGATGTCGCCCTCGTTGTAGATGTAGATGGTGCGGCTGCGCAGGTCGTAGTAGAGCGAGTCGCGGTTCTTGCCGCTGATGATGTCGTCCAGGAACGCACCGTTCTTGCGGGGGGCGGTCGTATCGGCCGCCAGCGAGTCGCCGGGCAGTGGGGGCGCAGCGGCATCGGCGGGAAGAGGCGACTCCGGCGGGGCGGCGTTGCGTCCGTTCCCCGCCGCCGGACCGGGCTGCGGGAAGCGGGGACCCTGTTCCCTGTCGGAGCTGTCGGGGCGGACGAAGAGGCTGTCGGCTGCCGGCAGCCTTCCGGCGCAGGGCCGTGCCGTGCCGAGCATCGGCAGCAAAAAAAGCAGCGCGGCTACCGGGAGCAGGAGATATTTTGTCTTCAGTCTGTCCAAAATTCAAAAAAAATCGTACCTTTGCCGACATGTCGGCAAAAACCCCGATGCCCGTCGTCGGGAGCCATCGGCTGCGGTTTTAATATCCGACAAATATAGACAAAAAAATCGATACGTTAAATTTTCGCTCCTATTTGCCATGCGCAGGTTCTTGTTTTTCGCCGCCGTTCTTTTCGTGCTGACGCTCTCTTTCAACGGGGTGCGGGCCGAGAATATTGCCCGGGGCGTGCGGGTGATCGTCATCGACGCGGGACACGGCGGCCCGAAGTTCCCCGGGGCTTACTACCGGGGCGTTTACGAGAAGGACCTCAACCTGAAGGTGGCGCTCCGTCTGGGGGCGCTCATCGAGAAGGAGCTGCCCGAGATCAAGGTGGTCTATACGCGCAAGACCGACAAACAGTTCTCCGAGAGTCTGACCAAAGACCTGCAGGCGCGGGCCGACATCGCCAACCGGGCGGAGGGCGACCTGTTCATTTCGATCCACACCAACGCCGCGCAGTCGGCCTCGGCCCGGGGGGTGGAGACCCTCATCATGGGCGAGAGTCCGCTGGAGAAGAATGCCAACGAGCGGGCGCTGCTGAATAACCGCCGCGACGAGCTGCTCGACATGTCGAACGAGAAGACGGCGGCCATCGTGCGGGCCTACATTCAGAATCTGCAGTTTACCTACGGCGAGTACAGCGAGGCGATGGCCCGTCTGGTGCAGAAGCACTACGTCCGTTCGGGCCGCCACAACCGGGGGGTGAAGCGCCAGCCGCTCAAGGTGCTCTACGCCACCGATATGCCGGGTATCCTGACCGAGATCGGCTTTCTGTCGAACGCCGAGGAGTTCGCCTACATGACTTCCGACAAGGGGCTGGATGCCATCGCCCGGTCGCTGTTCGGAGCCGTGAAGGACTACGCGGATTTCGTGCGGGGCACGCTGCTCGTCGAGGATGATGCGGTGTATGAGCGGGGCGAGGAGGAGCCGGCGGCGCCGTCGAAGGGCGGGAACGCCGTGCAGAATGCGCAGAAAGAGTATTTCGCCGTGCAGTTGCTCTCCAGCACCAAGCCGGTGCCGCTCAAGGATGCCCAGTTCAAAAGCTATCGGGGCAAGGTCGCGGAGTACGCCTCCGAAGGGCGTTTCAAATATAAGTATTGTACGGGACGCTTCGAGAGCCGCCGGGATGCCGAGGCCGAACTGAAGAGGGCGAAGCGCGAGTTCCGCGACGCTTTCGTGGTGCGCTGCAGGGACGGGCGCATCGTCAGGTAAACGAATCTGAAAAAGTGAAAAATATGAAAAGAGAAGTAAAGATCGGAATTTTCGCGGTAATCATGATCGCTGCGCTGTGGGCGGGCATCCGCTTTCTCCAGGGGCTCGATATTTTCAGCCGCAATGCGACTTATTACGTCGCCTACGATCAGGTCGATGGGGTGCAGACCGCATCGCCCGTGATGATCCGGGGCGTGAAGGTGGGCAGCGTGACCGACATTCGTTTCGACCCTGCGGTCGGCGATCAGGTGGTGCTGCAGCTCTCCGTGCAGCGGCAGTATCCCATTCCGGTCAATTCCGAGGCGCGGATCTACAGCGCCAGCATCATGGGGTCGAAGGCGATCGAGATCGAACTGGGCGATGCCCGGGAGTATCTGGGCAAAGGCGACACCATCCGTTCGGGCCGCAGCAAGGACCTGATGGATGTGGCGGGTTCGGAACTGGAGTTCTTCAAGCAGAAGATATCGCAGGTGGTCGCCGACCTCGGCCGCACGATGGACAACCTCAACGGACTGATGGAGCGCAATGCGCCGCATATCGATGCCGCGGTCTCCCATCTCAGCTCGATTTCGGGCAGTGTCGATGGGATGCTGCTCGCGCAGCGGGAGAACCTTGCCGGGGCGCTCGAGGGACTCGCGCGCTTCTCGCAGATGCTGGGCGACAACTCCTCGCGGGTGGACGGCATGCTTTCGGACCTGAACGCCATGACCCGGAAAATGGCCGACGAGGATCTGGCCGGCAGCCTTGCCTCCTCCCTGAACGATCTCGGCGAACTGCTCGCCCGCGTCGAGCGGGGCGAGGGAACGCTCGGACGGATCATGAACGATCCCGCGCTGTACGCATCGCTCGAGCAGGCATCGGACAATCTGGGGGCGCTGCTCGAGGACCTGAAGGCCCGTCCGACCCGTTATGTCCACTTCTCGCTCTTCGGTCGCGATCCCGAGAAGGCGGCCCGCAGGCAGCAGACCCGGGAGCGGAAGCAGGCCCGCAAGGACTCCCTGGCGCTGGTGCGGGCGCAGCGGTAAGCCGTGCGGCGAGGATTTCTTCTGTTTTTTCTGGAACGCTATGATTTATCCGGCGAATTTTGAGCAAAAGGTCGGGTTCGACCGGTTGCGCGAACAGGTGGCGGCGCTGTGTACGATACGCGGCGGCCGCGAAAGGTTGTGCGGGGAGCGGTTCAGCGCCTCCCGCTGCGAGGTGGAGCGCCGGCTGGCGCTGGCCGACGAGATGCGCCGTCTGATGCAGATGGAGCGGGATTTTCCCGACGACGAGTTCGTCGATACCGACCGGCTGCTTGCCAAACTGCGAGTCGAGGGGAGCTTTCTCGAGGTCGAGGAGGTGGTGTTGCTCGGGCGCGCGCTCGCGTCGGCCGGTGCGCTCTCGCGGTTCATCCTCGCACGGGGCGAGGAGCTTTATCCCGAGCTGCGGGAGCGCAGCCGCGAGGTGGAGGTCTTTCCGGAGATCCTCCGGGCGATCGACTCCATGATCGACCGTTTCGGCAAGATCCGTGACAACGCCTCGGCGGAGCTGCAGCAGATCCGCCGCATGATCCGCGAGCGCGAGGGGCAGGCCTCCAAGAGGCTGCAGCAGGTGCTGGCGGGAGCCAAGAGCGCGGGAATCGTTGAGGCCGACGCGATGATCTCGATCCGCGACGGCCGGGCCGTGATTCCGGTCGCGGCGGCCAACAAGCGCAAGCTGCAGGGCTTCATCCACGACGAGTCGGCCACGGGCAAGACCTTCTACATCGAACCGGTCGAGGTGGTCGAGATCAACAACGAACTCCGCGAACTGGAGTACGCCGAGCGGCGGGAGATCGTGCGGATCCTCGTCGCCTTTACCGATGCGGTGCGCCCCGAAGCCGGACGCATCGCCCGTATCGGCGAATACCTGGCCGATCTGGACATGATCCGCGCCAAGGCCCGCTGGGCCGTCGCGAACGGAGGCGTGCGGCCGATCGTTTCGACCGACGACCGGCTGGTGCTCCGCAACGCGCGCCATCCGCTGCTCGAACAGACGCTCCGGGCGCAGGGGCGGGAGATCGTGCCGCTCGATCTGGAGCTGGACCGGCGGCACCATATCCTGGTCATATCGGGTCCCAACGCCGGCGGCAAGTCGGTGTGTCTGAAGACCACGGGCATCATCCAGTACATGTTCCAGTGCGGGTTTCCCGTGCCGGCCTCCGAAAATTCGGAGCTGCCCTTGTTCGAGAGCATCATGATCGACATCGGCGACGAGCAGTCGATCGACGACGATCTTTCGACCTACTCGTCCCACCTGCTCAACATGAAGCATATGCTCGCGGGGGCTTCCGAGCGGACGATGGTGCTCATCGACGAGTTCGGTTCGGGCACCGAGCCGGTCATCGGCGGAGCGATCGCGGAGGCGATTCTCGAACGGCTGCGCGCTAAGGGCTGCTACGGGGTCATTACCACCCACTATGCCAACATAAAGTACTACGCCTCCAATACGGAGGGGATCGCCAACGGCGCGATGATGTTCGACGTGCAGCAGATCCGACCGCTCTTCCGGCTGGAGATCGGCACCCCGGGCAGTTCGTTCGCCGTCGAGATCGCGCGCAAGATCGGTCTGCCGGAGGAGATCATCCGGGAGGCGGGCGAGAAGGCGGGCACCGACCACATCAACATAGAGAAGCAGCTGCGCGAGATCGCCCGAGACAAACGTTACTGGGAGCAGAAGCGCGACAGGATCCGGATCGCCGACCGTAAGGTCGAGGAGCTGGAGCAGAACTACGCCGAGCAGCTTTCGCGTATCCGCGAGGAGCGGGCCGAGATACTGAAGCGGGCGCGCGAGGAGGCGCAGCGGATGGTGGCCGATGCCAACCGGCAGATCGAGAATACGATCCGGACCATCCGCGAGGCGCAGGCCGAAAAGGAGCTGACGCGGCTGGCCCGCAAGGAGCTGGATGATTTCCGCGAGGCGGTCGAGCGGACCGATCCTGCGGATGCCGCGCGCGAGGAGCGGGTGGCCCGCGAGATGGAGAAGCTCGAGCGCCGTCGGCAGCGCCGCGAGGAGCGCCGCCAGCAGGCGGGCGAGGCTCCGGTGCCGGCACCCGCAGCGCCGCCGAAACCCCGCGAAGCGGAGGTCGGCTCGAAGGTCAAGATCGCGGGGCAGGATATTCCCGGGGTGGTGCTCTCGCTCAAGGGCCGGAAGGCGCAGGTGGCTTTCGGGCAGATCCTGACGACGGTCGATCGGAGTGCGCTGGTGGTCATATCTGGCGCGGAATACAAGCAGGCGACGCAGCCCGTGCAGCCGCGCACGATAATATCGGCCGGCGTTTCGGCGCGCAAGCTCAATTTCAGGGATCATATCGACGTGCGGGGCCTGCGTGCGGTCGAGGCGCTGGAGCAGGTGCGGGACTTCATCGACGATGCCGTGATGGTCGGCGTGGGGTCCGTGACGATCCTCCACGGCAAGGGTACCGGTGCCCTCAAGGAGGAGATCCGCCGCTACCTGCGCTCGGTGCCCGAGGTGGCGCGTGCGGTCGATGAACACGCCGACCGGGGCGGTGCCGGCATTACGGTGGTTACTTTCCGGGCGGACTGATGGCGCGGAACGGATCGAAAGGCATCGGCGGGTCCGTCGCGGCGGAAGGGGCTGAAAGGGCTGCGTTCCGTGCGGGGAGAGACAGGCTGTGTGAAATAATTGGATAAGGAGAGATGAACTATTCTTTGGCGGAGATCGCCCGCATCTGCGGAGGCGTTTTGCGGGGCGAGGATTTGCGGGTGGAGCGGGTGCTGACCGACAGCCGCAGCTGCTCTTTCGGAGAGCGGCCGCTGTTCGTGGCCATGCGGGGAGCCAATCACGATTCGCATGCTTTCGTCGCCCAGATGGTGCGGCGCGGCGTGCGTGCCTTTCTGACCGAGCGGGAGGTGGAGCTTCCCGCCGGATGCGGATGCGTGGTGGCGGAGCGCGCCATCGAGGCGCTGCAGCGGCTGGCGGCCCACCATCGGGCGCAGTTCGGAGGTTGCGTGGTCGGTATCGCGGGGTCGAACGGCAAGACGGTGGTCAAGGAGTGGATCGCCGACCAGCTGCCGCCCGAAGTGAAGTGCTTCCGCTCGCCCAAGAGCTATAACTCGCAGCTGGGGGTCGCCCTCTCGCTGCTCATGATCGAGGGCGACGAGCGGCTGGTGCTGATCGAGGCGGGCATTTCGCAGCCCGGCGAGATGGAGCGTCTGGAGCGGATGATACGTCCCGATGCCGTCGTCTTTACCTCGCTCGGCGAGGCCCATCAGGAGCATTTCCGTTCGATGGAGGAGAAGTGCGCCGAGAAACTGCTGCTGGCCCGGGGTGCCCGTACGATCGTCTATCACAGCGCTTCGCCGCTGCTGGCGCGGATGGTGCGGAGCCGTTATGCCGACCGGGAGCTGCGGGACGGAGCGGAGGTGCTTCTGCCCGAGCCGCTGCCCGAAGGGGTGCTGCGCAGCGAGGCGGGGCGCATCGACGTACAGCTGGTCGCGGCGTTCGCCCGGGCGCTGGGGCTGCCCGAACCCGATCTGGGAAGGATCCGTCCCGTCGCCATGCGTCTGGAGGTCAAGGAGGGCATCGAAGGGTCGCTGCTTATCGACGACGCATATAATTCCGACCTCAATTCGCTGGCCATAGCGCTCGATTACCTGCACAGCATGGCTGCCGGTCGGCCTGCGACGCTGATTCTTTCCGACATCGAGCAGAGCGGCGCGGAGGATGAGACGCTCTACGGCGAGGTGGCCCGCCTGGCCGCCGCTGCCGGGGTCGGCCGGATCATCGGCGTGGGGGAGCGGATCCGCCGCTGCGCCGGCTGCTTTCCCGGCGATACGCTCTTTTACGGTACGACCGATGAACTGTTGCGCAACCTGCGCCGGGACGACGTGGCGGGGCGCGTGGTGCTGCTCAAGGGGAGCCGCGACAGCCGCCTGGAGCGCGTAAGCCATGCGCTGGAGCGCAGGAGCCACACGACCGTACTGGAGGTCGATCTGGATGCCATGGTCCATAACCTGAACTATTTCCGTTCGCGGTTGCGGCCGGGGGTGCGGCTGGTGGCGATGGTCAAGGCGGCCAGCTACGGAGCCGGGGACTTCGAGGTGGCGCAGATGCTCCAGCACGAGGGGGTGCACTACCTCGCGGTCGCTTTCGCCGACGAAGGGGTGCGGCTGCGCGAGCGGGGCATAACCATGCCCGTGGTGGTGCTCAACGCCGACGAGGGGAGCTTCGATCTGATGATCGCCAACCGGCTGGAGCCGGAGTTGTACGGCTTCCGCTCGCTCGACTTCTTCATCCGCGCCGTCGAGCATGCCGGCGAGACGAACTATCCGATCCATGTCAAGCTCGACACGGGCATGCACCGCCTGGGATTCATGGAGGAGGAGATCGACCGCCTGGGCGATCTCCTGCGCCAAACCGACCGGGTGCGGGCGGCGACGCTCTTTTCCCACCTGAACTGCTCCGACATGCCCGAGGAGGACGACTATACGCGGGCGCAGATCGCCCGTTACGATCGGATGAGCGGCCGCCTGGCGGCGCTGCTGCCCTATCCCGTCCTGCGCCACACGGCCAACTCGGCGGCGATCGAACGTTTCCCCGAGGCGCAGTTCGACATGTGCCGGCTCGGACTGGGGCTTTACGGCTTCGGCTTCCGCCACAACGGGGAGCTGCGTCCCGTCGCCGCACTGAAGAGCCGCATCGTGCAGCTCAAGCAGCTGGAGGCGGGCGATACGGTGGGCTACGGACGGGCGGGACGGCTCGGCCGTCCGACCGTGACGGCCACCGTACCGGTGGGGTATGCCGACGGACTGGACCGCCACCTGGGGTGCGGCCGCTGGTCGATGCTGGTGGCGGGGGTGCCCGCGCCGATCGTGGGGCGGGTCTGCATGGACAGCTGCATGATCGATGTGACCGACGTTCCCGGGGTGGCCGAGGGCGATCCGGTGGTGATCTTCTCGGCGGCGGCGGGCAATACGCCCGAGGATATGGCCCGGGTGCTCGACACCATCCCCTACGAGATCATGACCTCCGTCTCGGGGCGTGTGAAACGGATCTACCGCAAGGAGTAGTACGGGGTGTTCCCCGGCGGATGCTCCGCAGGCGGCGGAAAAAAATTGTTGAATGATTCATAACGTATCGAAAGAAATATGATCGGAACGCTCTACCTGATTCCCTGTCCGATTTCGGATGAAACGCCCGTGTGGGATGTGCTGCCCGCCGCGAACCGGGCCGTGATCGACTCGCTCGACTATTTCATCGTGGAGAACGTCCGCTCGGCCCGGCGCTTTCTCTCGAAAGCGGGGATCGCCCGGCCGATCGACTCCCTGGAGTTCCGGGAGCTGAACGAACACACGGTTGCCGGCCGCGAGGTCGAGGAACTGGTGCGGCCGCTGCTCGCGGGACGTTCGGCGGGCGTGATCTCGGAGGCGGGGGTGCCCGGCGTGGCCGATCCGGGGGCGCTGGTGGCGGAGGCCTGCCACCGCCGGGGCGTGCGGGTGGTGCCGCTGGTGGGACCCTCGTCGATCCTGCTGGCGCTGATGGCCTCGGGGCTGAACGGCCAGTCGTTCGCCTTCAACGGTTATCTTCCCGTCAAGCCGCCCGAGCGGCTGCGGGCGATCCACCGGCTCGAACGGCGTGCGGCGGCCGAGCGGCAGGCGCAGATCTTCATCGAGGCTCCCTACCGCAACGTCAAGCTGCTGGCGCAGCTGATCGAGGCGTGCGCTCCGCAGACGCGGCTGACGGTGGCGGCCGATATTACCTCGCCTGGAGAGTACATCCGTACCCTTCCGGTGGGCGAGTGGCGTTCGGTGGAGCTGCCCGCCATCGACAAACGGCCGACGATCTTCATTCTGGGCTGACGCGCGGGCGGGTTGGTATGTATTTTGAACCATAGGGATGTGGAAATCAAGCGAAAAACGAAATATGAAGAATCAAGAGACTTATAACGAGGAAATTAGCGGCGACGAGGGCTTCGCTGCGGGCGACGGCTACCCTTCGTGCGAGGGGGCGCCGTGTGACAATGTGGCAGGCGAAACGACTTCGGAGGCTGACAATGTGGCAGCCGCAGAGGAGGCGGATCCTGCCTCCAGGGAGCGCGAGCTGGAGGCGCAGGTCGCCGAGTGGCAGGACAAGTACCTGCGCCTGCAGGCCGAGTTCGACAACTTCCGCAAGCGGACCCTGCGCGAGAAGATGGAGCTGGTGCAGACGGGCGGCGCGGAGGTCGTGAAGAACTTCCTTCCGCTGCTGGACGACCTGAACCGGGCGCTGGCCGCTATCGAGAAGAGCAGCGACGTGGCGGCGTTGGGCGAGGGCGTGAAGCTCATCGCGCAGAAGTTCTCCGAGACGCTCAAGCGTCAGAACGTGACGGAGATCGAGGCGCTGGGCCTTGCGCTGGACACCGACCTGCACGAGGCGGTGGCGCGGTTCGATGCCGGCGAGGAGAAGCACGGACTGATCGTCGATGTGATCCAGCCCGGCTACAAGATGGGCGACAAGGTGCTGCGTTTCGCCAAGGTCGTAGTCGGCGAGTAGTGCCGGCGGCGCCTTAGCATATTTTTCGAACGGAACGAACGAAGGGGGAGACGGCATCTGTACGCATGCCGTCGGCCAGTCCGGCAGCCACCCTTCGTGACGGCGGCTTCGTGGGAAGCCGCCGGCGAATCAGGCCGGAGGCAATAGATTATGGCAGAAAAAAGAGATTATTACGAGGTGCTCGGTGTGGCGAAGAACGCCAATGCCGACGAGATAAAGAAGGCTTACCGCAAGGCGGCCATTCAGTTCCATCCGGACAAGAATCCGGGCGACGCGGCGGCCGAGGAGAAATTCAAGGAGGCGGCCGAGGCCTACGACGTGCTCTCCAATCCCGAGAAGCGGGCGCGCTACGACCAGTTCGGTCATGCCGGCATGAGCGGTGCGGCCGGCGGGGGCGGCGGTTTCGGCGGCTTCGGTGGCGGAGGCTTCTCGATGGAGGATATCTTCTCGCAGTTCGGCGACATTTTCGGCGGTCATTTCGGCGGCGGGTTCCACTCCGCATCGGGAGGCGGACGGCGCGTAAACCGGGGCTCGGACATCCGTGTCAAGGTGCGGCTCACGCTGCAGGAGATCGCCGAGGGAACGGTCAAGAAGCTCAAGATCAACAAGACGATCGCCTGCTCGAAGTGCGGCGGCACGGGAGCGAAGGATGCCAACTCCTATGCGACCTGCTCCACGTGCGGCGGTTCGGGCTATGTGACCCGTGTGGAGAACACCTTCTTCGGGCGGATGCAGACCCAGGGTGTCTGTCCGACCTGCGGAGGAACGGGCAAAGTGATTACCGCCTCGTGCGACGAGTGCAAGGGCGAAGGTACGGTCAAAGGTTCGGAGGTGGTCGAGATCAAGATCCCGGCCGGTGTGGGCGACGGCATGGTGCTTACCGTGACGGGCAAGGGCAATGCCGCGCGTCAGGGCGGCGTGAACGGCGACCTGCAGGTGCTCATCGAGGAGGAGCGCGATCCCGAACTGGTGCGCGACGGCAACGATCTGATCCACAACCTGAACATTACCGTGACGACGGCTCTGCTGGGCGGTACGGTCGAGGTGCCGACCGTCGGCGGACGCGCCAAGATCAAGATCGTCCCGGGTACGCATGCAGGCAAGGTGCTGCGGCTGGCCGGCAAGGGATTGCCCGACGTGAACGGCTATGGCCGGGGCGACATCCTGGTGGTGGTCGATATCACGATTCCCGACCGCCTCACGGCCGAGGAGAAACGTCTGGTCGAACAGCTGGCCGCGCAGCCCTCGTTCCAGCGGGCCGAGTCGGTCAAGAACCAGAATATTTTCGACCGCATGAAGAATTTCTTCCGGTAGGCCGGCCGAAAACGAATCTCTCCCGAAAGTCCCGCAATGGAAATTTCGGGAGATTTTCGTATCTTTAACTTCGTTTTAGATACTCCGGTCTCGGCAGAAGCAAATCTCGGGTTTGCTTCTGCGCTCGATTTTCGTATCTTTGGCTTCGCCTTAGATACTCCCGCTCGGCAAAATGCAAGCGAGCTTGCTTTTGCCCTCGCTTATTCGTATCTTTAACCCCGAAAGAGAAAGCAGACTGACCATGTTAGGATTCACACCCTTCAAACGACACGCCAACAAATTCAACTACCTGCCCCGCTATTACGATCCGGAGCGGGAGGCGCGCGAAGAGCGCCGGGCCGAGCTGAGCGGCCGTCGGGCCGGGGATGCCGCCGCCGAGTACCGTCCCGGCCAGTACATCCGCACCCGCAGCGAGGCGCGTGCCCGTCGGTTGCAGCAGGAGCGCTCGCGAAGCGGTTCGGGGCGCGTGCTGACGTTTGCGGCGCTTGCGGCGCTGCTGTTGCTGTTCGCGGCGTTCGGCTATCCGCGCATCATGCGGGCGCTCTCCGGATTGCAGCGCCCGGCGGTGCAGCAGCAGACCGAGGAGTTCGATCCCTACCGCCCCATTACGGTGGTGCCCAACGATTACGTGGAGGAGTAGCGATGGCGGACCGGATCAAATTGTTGCCCGAAGTCGTCGCCAACCAGATCGCGGCCGGCGAGGTGGTCAATCGCCCCTCGTCGGTTGTGAAGGAGATGATGGAGAACGCCATCGATGCCGGCGCGCGGAGCGTGACGGTCAATGTCCGTGACGGCGGACGGGAGCTTATCCAGATCGTCGATGACGGCTGCGGCATGTCGCCCATCGACGCGCGCCTGGCTTTCGACCGCCACGCCACGAGCAAGATCGCGTCGCTCGACGACATTTATGCGCTGCGCACTTTCGGCTTCCGGGGCGAGGCGCTGGCCTCGATCGCGGCGGTCTCCCAGGTGGAGCTGCGCACGCGGCAGGCGGCCGACGAGGTCGGGACGCTGACGACGATCAATGGAGGCGAATTTTTCTCGCAGGAGCCTGTGGCCTGTCCCGCAGGCGCTCAGTTCTGCGTGCGGAACCTCTTCTATAACGTGCCCGCGCGCCGTAAGTTCCTGGAAAAGAGCGCGACCTCCTCGTCGCAGATCAAGGCCGAATTCCAGCGGGTGGCGCTCTGCAACCCGGGTGTGGCTTTCGAGCTGCGGCTGAACGATCAGCCGGTCTATCGGCTCGCGGCCGCAGCGACGCTGGCGGTGCGCATCGTCGATGTGGTCGGCCGCCACGTCAAGCAGAACCTGCTCGAAGTCGAGGCCGATACCTCGATCGTGCGGATCGCCGGATACGTCGGCCGTCCGTCGGCCGCCAAGAAGAGCGGTGCGGAGCAGTATTTGTTCGTGAACGGACGCTACTTCCGGTCGGGCTATTTCGGCAAGGCCGTGCTCAAGGCCTACGAGAAGCTCATTCCCGAAAATTGCGCTCCGGCATACTTCCTCTACCTGACGATCGACCCCTCGCGCATCGACGTGAACGTCCATCCGCAGAAGACGGAGGTCAAGTTCGCCGATGAGGAGGCCGTCTGGCAGATCATCAACGCTGCCGTGCGGGAGACCCTGGCCAAGACGGGAGCCGTGCCGCAGCTCGATTTCGACGAAACGGAGCGGGTCGAGATTCCCGTGGCGGTCAAGGGGGCGGTCTATCGCGAACCCCGCGCCATGTCGAACGAGGCCTACAACCCCTTTCAGGATCCCTACTCCGGCGAGCTGGCGGGCCGCATGCCCGATGTGACTTTCGCCGACTTCGACTCCGCATTCGACGGATTCTCCTCCGGCGGCGGATTCGGCGAAGGCCTCGACGGAGGTTTCGGTGCGGCGGAGGAGATTGTCTCCGAGCGCTTCTCCTCGGGTGGGAGCGAACTGGAATTCATCCCCTCGGGCGGCGACGGGGTGCAGCAGCGGCTCGTCGAGGAGCCGGAGGCGCGGTTCTCCGAGGTGGTGTCGCTCGGCAACGGATACGCCTCGGCCCTCTACGGAGGGCACTGGGTGGCGGTCGATCTGCGCCGGGCGCGCGAGCGGGTGCTCTTCGACAACTACCGGCTGCTGCTGGTGAACGGTTCGTCGGTGGGCCAGCAGCTGCTGTTCCCCCAGCGGCTCGAACTTTCGCCCGGAGAGTACGCCCTGCTCGAAGAGCACGAGGTGGAGTTCGCAGCGCTGGGATTCGATCTGGAGCTGTGCGGCGGCGGAGCGGTCGAGTTGCGGGGCATTCCCGCCGATATTGCGCCGGATGCGGTCGAGGAGTCGCTTTACGAACTCCTCCAGACCTTTCGAACGCCCGTGTCGGCGCAGGAGCTGCGTCGCGACAAGATAGCCGGGGCGATGGCGCGCAGCGGAGCACGCGCCATGCCGCGCACGATCCCGTCGGCCGAGGCCGCCCTGCTGCTCGAGCAGCTCCGCGAGGGCGGCAACGTCAGCTTTACCCCTTCGGGCAAGGCGATCATGGCGGAGATCACGACGGAAGAGATTCGGGCCAAACTGGGTTGATCCGTTTGCCCGAACCGGAGATAATCGCTATTTTTGCATGGAAACAAACAATTCGTTATGAACAACAGATATTCGACCTCGACTCCTCCTGTGGTGCTCAACCTGATCATCATCAATGCGCTGATGCTGCTGGTCACGGAGCTGCTGCCCGTCGGGAACAGAATCGTGGAGGCGCTGGCCCTCTTCAATCCCGCCGGTCAGCACTTCCGCTCCTACCAGGTGGTGACCTACATGTTCCTGCACGGGAACTTCTCCCATCTGTTCTTCAACATGTTCGCACTCTGGATGTTCGGCCGTTCGCTCGAATACGATCTGGGATCGAAGCGCTTTCTGACCTATTACATGGTCTGCGGCGTAGGGGCCGGACTGTTGCAGCTGCTGGTGGGGTGGCTGGAGTGGTATTTCGGCGGCGACATAAGGGCGCTGATGGCACCGACGGTCGGTGCTTCGGGCGCGGTATTCGGCCTGCTGCTCGCTTTCGGGGTAATGCACCCCAATGCGGTCATCATGCTGCTGATCCCGCCCATCCCGATGAAAGCCAAATGGTTCGTCGTCGTTTACGGTGTGATCGAACTTTTCTTCGGCATTTCGGGACGGATGGCCGGAATCGCTCATTTCGCCCATGTGGGCGGCATGCTGTGGGGTTTCCTGCTGCTTTATTACTGGAAAAAGCGGGGCGCGATTCGCTATTGATATGGGCGACACTTACTATTACGGAGGGGATAACGGCCGCAGACCCCGGCGGCGTTCGCTCGTCGGGCGTGCGGCCGACGGAGTGCTGGTCATGATAACGGTCGTGGCGGCCGTCGCGCTGGCGCTGACGCTGGCGGCCCCCTATGTCGCGCCGGGACGGGCGTGGGTTTTTCCCGTGCTGGGACTGGTCGCGCCGGCCGTGTATGTCGGGGTGGTGCTTCTGGCGCTCTACTGGATCGTGCGCTGGCGCTGGGCGCGAGCCGTACCGCTGCTGCTGTTGCTGGCGCTGGGGGCCTGCCGGGTCTCCCTCTTTCTGAAGCCCGATCTGCGCCGTCACTACGGCGACGAACCCAAGCGCGGGCGGGGCGAGATCGTGCTGATGACCTACAACGTGCGCGGTTTCTACGGCGACCGGGGGCAGACGACCACCGACAGCGTGGCCAGCCTGATCCGCCGGGAGGCTCCCGACGTGGTCTGCCTGCAGGAGTTCAATAAGACGGCCGAGGGGCTGGTGCGCTTCGATTCCTTGCTGCCGGGCTATTACCGTACGGTGTACGCTCCGTCGGTGGCGGCGGGCAGGCGGAATCCGGTCTATCGGCAGGTCGTCTATTCGAAGTTCCGCATCCTCGGGAAGTCCCACTCGATTTTGGAACCCAAGTCGCAGAACGGCCGTTCGATCTGGGTCGATCTGCTGGCCGGCGACGACACGCTCCGCATCTTCAACAACCACCTCCACTCGACCTCGATTACCGCCAGCGACGACCAGTTCCTGTCGCAGCATCGGTTTCTGACCGATACGGCCGGGGGCGAGCGGATCCGGAATATCTTCCGGCGCTTCCGCGACAACAGCGAGATACGGGCGACGGAGGCCGATACCATAGCCCGGGTCATTGCCGCGACGGCCGGGGCGAAGATCGTCTGCGGCGATTTCAACGACACGCCCATGTCGTACGTCTATCGGAAGATGGCCCGCGGACTCGACGACGCGTTCCGCACCTGCGGAACGGGCTATTCGCATACGTTCCGGGGCTTCCTCGATGCGCTGCGCATCGACTACGTGCTTTTCTCGGACGATATGGAGTGCCTCTCCTACCGGGTGCTGGAGGAGGCGGAGTATTCCGATCACTATCCGGTGGTGGTAAGGCTGCGGCCCCGCCGCAGCGCGAGATGACGCGGCCGGACAGTTCGACGGCGGATCCGGAGTGAGTTCAACACCAAACCATATTGAATTATGATTCTCGATTCTTTGAAAAACGGAGCCTGCTACTACGCGATCGCTCCCCGTTTGCAGCGTGCTTTCGAATATATCGCCCGGACCGATCTGGCGGCATTGGAGCCGGGGCGGCACGAGATCGAAGGCGATGAGATTTTCGTCAATATCATGGAGTGCGACCTCAAACGGCCGGAGGATGCCCCCCTGGAGGTGCACGACAGGTATATCGACATCCAGATCCTGCTGTCGGGCCGTGCCGAGACGATGGGGTGGAGCGAACGCCGGGCGTGCGTGCTTCCGCGCGGCGAGTTCGACGCAGAGCGCGACATCCTCTTTTACGAGGACCGGCCGCAGACCTTCTTCGAGGTCGGCCCGGGGCAGTTCGTGATCTTTCTGCCGGAGGATGCCCATGCGCCGATGATCGGCCGGGACCGCATCAAGAAGGCGATCGTTAAGGTATTGCGGTAGCCCTCCGGCCCGTCGTGTCGGGGCTTGCGCCCCGGATGCTTCTGCGTTTGGCAGGGCCGTGCGGCGTGCATGTTGCGCGCGGGGCTGCCTGTGAAAATAGAGCTGCCCGCGAGAGAAATCTCGCGGGCAGCTCTATTTTCGCTTGGGCGCAATCTTACTGCCGGATCTTCTCGGCAACGGCTTCCGCCAGCGCCGCGCAGAGCTTGCCGGCCGTGCAGTGGGCGTAGCCCTGCTTCATCTCGGCCGATTCGCAGAGCGGCTCCCACTGCATCTTCTGGGCGAAGTCGTTCAGATGGCGCACCGCCGTGCCGGCCCACGTGAAGGAGCCGAAGGCGGCGAACTTGCGCTTGGGGATGCCGCGCGCGGCCAGTTTTTGCAGCAGCGCCTCCACCTCGGGGAAGAGGTCGCCGTTGTAGGTGGGCGATCCGACAATCAGCGTGTCGTATTTGAAGACATCGCGCAGGACCGTCGAAATGTCGGCGTAGGAGAGGTCGTGCACCACGATGCGGCGGATGCCCGAGGCGGCCAGCTCGCGGGCGATCTTCTCGGCCATGCGGGCCGTGTTGCCGTACATCGAACCGTAGGCGATTACCACGCCCGGCTCGCCCTCGTAGCGGCTCATCTTGTCGTAAATGTCGATCACGCGGCCGATCTGCTCCTGCCAGACGGGTCCGTGCGTCGAACAGATGGTCCGGATGGGCAGCGCCGCGAGTTTCTTGAGCGCTTTCTGGACCGGCGCGCCGTATTTGCCGACGATGCAGGCGTAGTAGCGGCGCATCTCGTCCCAGTAGTGGTCGAGCGTGAGCTGGCTGTCGAGGATGCCGCCGTCGAGCGCGCCGAAGGTGCCGAACGCATCGGCCGAGAAGAGCAGCTCGTGCTCGGCGCAGTAGGTAACCATCACTTCGGGCCAGTGGACCATCGGCGCCAGGTAGAACGAGAGGGTCTTGCCGCCCAGCGGGAGCTGCTCGCCCTCCTTGACCTCGACCGTCCCTTCGTGGATGCCGTAGTAGCCGTCGAGCATCTGGAGGGTCTTGGCGTTGCCGACGATGCGCATGTCGGGATAAATTTGCCGCAGGGTGCGTATCGCCGAGGAGTGATCCGGTTCCATGTGATTGACGATCAGGTAGTCGATGGGACGGTCCGCAAGGATTTCGCGGATGTTCTCGACGAACTCTTCGCCGAACGAAGCCTCGACCGTGTCGATCAGCGCCGTCTTCTCGGTGCCGAGCACCAGGTAGGAGTTGTAGGATACGCCGTAGGGGAGCGACCACAGCGCTTCGAATCGGGTGGTGGTGCGGTCGTTCACGCCCACGTAGTGGATTCCGGGAACTATTTCAGTGAATGCCATAATAACTGTATTTTGTTTTTCTTCAAAGGCCAAAGATACGAATAAGCGAGGGCAAAAGCAAGCTCGCTTGCTTTTTGCCGAGCGAGAGTATCTAAGGCAAAGCCAAAGATACGAAAATCGAGCGCAGAAGCAAATCTCTGGTTTGCTTCTGCCGAGCGGGAGTATCTGAACAGAAGCCGAAGATACGAAAAACTCCGGTTCGCGTCGTGTCTCCTTATATATATAGGGC
>JAIEHQ010000059.1 GCA_029065825.1 Alistipes sp. | reverse complement strand
CATCTGCATCGGGCGTAACTACGCCGATCCGACGATGCCGCCGAGTCGGGCGTGGAGCCGCTCTTCTTCCTCAAGCCCGACACGGCGCTGCTGCGCAACAACGATCCGTTCTATGTGCCGGCCTTTGCGCGGGAGGTCTGCTACGAGTGCGAGCTGGTGGTGCGCATCGGGCGGGTCGGCCGCTGCATCGAGGAGCGTTTCGCCCGCCGCTATTACGACGAGGTGGGGCTGGGCATCGACTTCACGGCCCGCGACGTGCTGGAGGAGGCGATGGCCGCCGGCCATCCCTGGGAGCGGGGCAAGGCTTTCGACCACTCGGCAGCCCTTTCGCCCGAGTTCGTCTCCCTGTCCGAGCTGGGCGGCGACGTGCAGCGTCTCCGCTTCGATCTGGAGGTGAACGGGCAGCTCCGCCAGCGGGGCGATACCTCCGCGATGCGCTTCCCGGTCGATCGGATCATCGCCTCCGTATCCCGTTACATTACCCTCAAGATCGGCGATCTGATCTACACCGGAACGCCGGCCGGCGCGGGTCCCGTGCATGCCGGCGACAACCTGCGCGCGACGCTCGGGGGGCGCACGCTGCTCGATTTCGATATTCGGTAGGATTTGTTTCTTCGACGCATCCGGTCGTGCGCGTTCGTCGCGCCCCGGTTTTCGGGGTGCGCGCTGCCGCATGCCTGCGCGGCGCGTTGCGAGCCGGCCGGGACTCGTCTGCCCGAGGCTCAGAGGAGGCGCTGTAGGGTGCTTTCGGGTGTGAGGGCACGGTGCGTCCAGTCGAGTCCCGAGAGCAGCAGCACTCCCGGGCGGTATCCGGGAGCGATCCGCCCCAGGTCGTCGAATCCGAGCGCCTCCGCACCGTTCGAAGTGGCCCAGCGGAGCAGCTCCTCCAGCGGGGCTTGGTCGGCGAGCAGGCGCATTTCGTCGAGCAGCGACAGCCCCGTGTTCGAGGCCAGCGAGTCGGTTCCCAGGCAGATGTGCGCTCCGTTGCGGCGCAGCAGCGCCACGGGCGGACTCAGGCGCGAGATATAGCGGTTCGATCCCGGACAGAGGCACCACCGCACGGGAGTCGTGAAGTGGCCTTCGATCAGGTCGATATCCTCCTGCGTGATGCAGCAGTCGTGCACCAGGATGACGCTCCTGCCGGGCGGAATGCTCGCCACGAGCCGTCGTGCGGGGCTGCCGTAGCCGAGAAAGTCGCACGTGAATCCCGCCCGTTCGTACCACTCCCGCAGCGCGCCCTGTCCGGCGAACAGCTCCGCCTCGGCGGGGGTCTCCTCGAAGTGGATCGAGAGCGGTGCATCGCCCCCGGCACAGATTTCGCGGAAGAGGGCATCCTGCACCGAGTAGATCGAGTGGGGCGTGAGCGAGGTGCGGGGGTGGCGCAGCAGGGGGCGCTGTGCTTCGGTCGTGGTGCTCTTCAGACCGTACACCTCGGCGAAGGTGCGGTAGCGGATGCGGCTGCGCTCCTTGACGGCAAAAGCCTCCTCGCCGTTGGCCACGTCGCCGACTGCCTCGATTCCTGCGGCGTACATGCGGGCATCCGCAGCCGCGGCTGCGGCGGTGCGCTCCTGTGCGGTGCAGCGGCCGCGCACTTCGCCCATCGAGCGGGCGAAGGCGGCGAATCCCCCTCCCTGCGCGATAGCGCCCCGCAGGTAGGAGAGCTCCAGGTGGCAGTGTACGTTGATCAGCCCCGGCAACAGCATGCCGGCGTAGAACTCCACTCCGGCCCGGCGGTCGGGCGCGGCGCACTGTTCGACGGCGAGGACGGTGCCGTCGGCCGCGAGCGTGAGGAGCGGGTTACTGACGATCTCCCGCCCCGTGAAGAGCAGATTGGAGGCTATCCGGCGCGAAGGCTGCGAAGAATTCATCGGCGAAGATACTGAGGTTCAACTGATCCGTATAGAGACTATCGACGGCGGCTTCGGCCGTCGGCGTGTAGCGTATTTCGAGCCCGTAGAAGGTCGCGTCGGGGCGTTTGAGCCGCTCGCCGTTGCGGTACAGTTCCAGGATCAGCAGCCGCGACGAGCTGTCGGCGCGCAGCGTGCGTTTGATTTCGGAGCGCATCCGGCGGCGGAGCAGGTTCGAGCTCTCCTCCCGGTGTTTGCCCGCCGCATCCTCCAGCCAGAAGAGGGCCCGCACGTTGCGGTTGTCGTCGAGCGAGTCGATCAGATAGGAGAACGACACGGCGTACTCTCCGGGGCGGATGTCCTCCATGCGGATGCGGAGCCGTGCGGTGTCCCGGAGCGTGCCGACGCGGATGAGCGAGTCGGCGAGCAGGGTGCGGGTGTAGCGGCGGCGGGCTATGTTGTCGATGGTGTCGAGCACGCCGACCTCGTATTTGTAGCGGTCGTTCTCCTCTTCGAGCAGAGCGATCGACTGTTCGACCACGTCGCTCAGCTTGGCGCTTTTGCGGCGCGAGAAGTTGGCGATCGTGTTGCGCACGTCCTCGGTCGTGTATCCGTACCGCCGGAATACCGGCTCGTAGATCTCGAGCGAGTCGGTCAGGACGCTCTGGTCGGCCGTGTAGGCGTTGATGAGGTAGGCATCGCGGAAAATCCGGGCCAGCTCGCTGTCGGAGATGATCCTCTCGCGGGCGCAGGCGCCCAGTGCGACGGCTCCCGAGAGGAGAAGCATGCGAATCAGTCGTTTCATCGGTTACATTTTGTCGTTATGCATCACGCTTCGCACGGTGGCTTGCGAAACGGTGTAGATCACAGTGCCGAAGAGCGCCGCGACCAGCCACAGGTCGCTCCAGCGCAGCTCCACCGGATAGCTTTGCAGCAGCGCCGTCTCGATCGGGATGCGGATCAGGCCGAAGCGCTGCTGCAGCAGGCAGCACGCGATGCCCAGCACTCCGCCGACGATCGCTCCGCCCGCTCCGATCAGCACTCCCTCGCCGACGAAGACCGAGCGGATGAACCGCGTGTCGGCACCCATCGCCCGCAGCGTCGCCGCATCTTCCCGCTTCTCGATCATCAGCATCACGAGCGTGCCCACCACCGAGCAGGAGGCCAGCACGAGCACCAGCAGCATGATGAGGAAGATGCCCCACTTCTCGTAGGAGAGCATCCGGAAGAAGAGGTCGTTCATCTGCTCGCGGGTCCGCACCTCGAATCCGTCGCCTGCCGCCGCCTGCACGATGCGGCGCATGCGCCGCGCATCGCTTCCCTCGCTCAGACGGAGGGAGAGGGCCGACACCGCCTGCGGGCGGTCGAGCAGTTCGCGGGCGGCTGCCAGCGGACAGAGGACGTAGCGCCCCTCGCGCTCCTGGTCGTGGACGAACACGCCCCCGATGCCGAACCGGCGTACCGAATAACCGTCCAGGGGCAGCAGCGACGAGAAGCTGCCGCGCCGCAGCGCATAGACCGAAAGTTCCGCCTCCGGGTCCGTGAGGTTGCGCAGGCCGAGCGTGCGGACCGCCAGGTCGCGTCCGACGATCAGCCGGGGCTGCGCCTGCCCGGGAGACTCCCAGCTGCCCGAGCGCAGCATCCCTCCGATCGGAAAGACCTCGCCGTAGCGGTCGTCGATGCCGCGCAGCAGGACGGTCGTCTGCCGTCCGTCGCGTGCGATCAGCACCAGCTCCTCAAGCAGGAAACAGAGCGCCTCGACCCCGTCGATGGAGGCCAGGGCCGCCGTGTCGATGGATGTCGCGGCGAAGGTCTGCCCTTCGTGCGGAGTAACGGTCAGATCGGCATCGAAAGTCGAGGAGATCGACCGCATGAAACTCCCGAACCCGTTCAGAATCGCCAGCAGCACGATCATCGCCGCGACGGGCATGGCGAACGAGAGCACGCTCACGCCGGCGATGATGTTGATGACCGATCGCGATTTGGGCGAGAAGAGGTAGCGCAGAGCGAACAGACGGGCGAGCATCGGCGAAACGGGGGCGGGAGGTTACTTGTCGGCCTGTATCGCCCGGTCGATCTGCTCGATGTATTCGAGCGAGTCGTCGAGGAAGAACTGGATCTCGGGCACCACCTTCAGCTGGTTGCGGATCCGCTGTCCCAGCGCCCGGCGCAGGAACCAGTTGTTGGCCTCGAGCGAGGCCATGACCGCTCCGTTCTGCCCGAAGGGGAAAACGCTCACGTAGATCTTGGCGTAGGAGAAATCGGGCGAGATGCGTACTGCCGTGACCGTTACGAGCGATCCGCGCACTGCTTCGGCCCCCTCCTTCTGGAAGATCTCGGCCATGTCGCGCTGGATCTGTTTGGCTATTTTCTGTTGTCGGGTAGTCTCCATGAATTCTATTTTTTCGGTTGTTTGTAATTGAAACTCTCTTTGTGTTTTTCGCGCTTGACGCGTTGGTGCTCCCACTCGGCGAATCCCCGGCGGTTGAAGCGGTAGGCGATGCCGACGCTGACGGTCAGGTTGTCGAGCGGCGAGCGCAGCGGAGTCTGGGAAAAGGGGTTCTCGGCTCCGTCGGTGGCGTTGTTGGCGTATTTGTTGCGGTTGCGCATCAGGTCCGAATAGCCGAAGTAGTAGCGGGCGCGGATGCTGAACTCGAGCCGATCGACCAGTACGGCGATGCCGCCGCCGCCGGCCAGGCCGTAGCCCCAGCGGTTGTCGCGCTCGTTTCGGAACCGGTATTTGCCCCGGGCGGGACTCGTGCGCTGGTCTTCCGGTATCGTCATGGCCGGTTCATTGACGTAGGTGGCGGAGAGGTTGTAGGAGAAGTAGGCCGCCGCGTCGATGAAGATCCGCAGCCTGTTGCGGAACAGATAGACGTGGGGCTGCCACAGAACGGGCAGCACCAGCGAGTTTACCCGCCGGGTGTACCACAGGTATTTGCTCGGGTCGTCGAATGCCGAGGCGTTCGGGACGTAGGAGAAGCCCCGCTGAAGGAACTCCAGATCGACGCCGAATCCGCCCAGAATGCGCTGCGGGCCGTAGTAGCGCCAGGAGAGTCCTCCCGTATAGCAGCCCCATACCGGGCGTCTCTCCTGGACGGGGTAGAGCCGGCAGTTTCCGGAGCCGTAGCCGCCTGTCGCGCCCAACGTGTGCTGGGCCGCCGCCCGGCCGGTGCAGAGGAGCGCCCCCAGGCCGATCAGGATCATCGTCAGCTGTTTCATCGTATCGAGGCATTTGCGTTGTTTCTACCGTTGCCGCCCGGCTGCCTGCGATCCTCCGCAAGTTTTCGGAGCCGCTGCTCCTCGCGCTGGTCGAGCATGGCGGCGAGCGACTGCATCGTGATCGGTGCGAACACTTCGTTCATGTCGATCGTAAGCTCCGTCTCCCAGTTCTCCTTGGCGGCGAAGGTGTCGGTGCCCTTGGCATCGGCGTAGTATTCGGCCCGTTCGGGCTGGCGGCGCTCCACCAGGTTGCCCGAGTCCCAGAGTCCGTTGCCGTTGGCATCCTCCACGATGCGGAACTTGACGTTGCCCGCCGTCACGTAGTTGAAGCGCAGCGTGGCATCGCCCTGCGTGTTTTTCTGTTGCAGCAGGCGGCCCCTTTCGTCGAGCAGCTGGACGATGTAGCGCGCCGTGTCGCTTTTGCCTCGGGTCTTTATCGTGAAGGAGGCGAACTTCTCGGGGTCGGCCCCTTTGAATACGGTCGTGAGCGAGTCGTTCCGCTCGCCGGTCAGGTCGGTCAGCGCCCCCTTCAGGAAGGTCAGCTGGTATTGGGTCTTCTCCTCCCACCCGGTGCGGATATGCCAGCGGCGGAGGTTGGCCGTGTCGCGCTCCAGCCTGAAGGAGGCGGGTGTGGGGGCTTTCTTGTCGGGCTGTGCGGTCAGCAGCACGGCTGCGGTGTCGATCCGCACGATCGGGTAGTCGAAATCGACCGAAAGGTCGGTCTCGGGAGTCACGGTGCCGGTGGCCGAGAACCTGAAGGTCAGCTTGCTCGGCTTCTCCGGCTCGCTCCACTCCTCGCCCGCGTCGAGCGCTTTTTCGCGGGCCTTTTCGAGCCGTTCGCGTTCGCGCGCCTCCTCCTTGGTCTCGATTTGTCGCCAGAACAGACGCAGCTTCTCGGTCGCGGGGACGAGCCGGTCGAGCGAATCGTGGCGCAGGTAGGTTATCGTGCCCCGGATGGTGTCGGGCAGCTGGTCGGCCGGCATGTCGAACCAGAGGGCCACCGTGTCGCGGCCCCGGGTCTGCGGATCGACGATGACCTGCGAGCGGGGGATGCTGTCGAAGACGATGCTGTCGATCTGCGGGTGGCGGCCGTTGAAGTAGAGCAGCGCCTTGTGCCGGTCGGTGCGCTCCGAGCTTTTGAGGTACTGGCGGTTGAAGGCCTCGTCGGTAAACATGCGGAAGTAGAGCTGCGGCTCGGCCGTGACGTAATGGCGCAGCGAGTCGTACCACAGCGAGAACTCGGGCAGCTCGGCGGGGTTGTACGCCTCGGACAGGAAGCCGATCTGATCGACCGAAGGTTCGTAGAGCTGGTTGCCGTTCTTGTCCTCGAAGGCGTAGATGCGGTAGGGGATCGGCTTGAGGTTCTGTGCGATGAATACGCCATTGTTTTCGGCGCGGGCGATCACTGCGGGTTCGTGCTTGAACATTGTCGAGTCATACCCGGCGACCTCCTCCACCGAGTCGGCGGGGAAAAAGTAGATGAAACTTTTGGCTACGCTGTCGGCCGAATAGCTGTCGGCGGTGTAGCCCGAGCAGACGATCGAATCGACCGCGTCGCCCGTCGAGAAGACGTAGCGCATCGAATGGAGGGGGTTGCCCTCGTTGTTGTCGCACACCGCGCTGCCGAAGTTGAGGGCGTAGGTGGTGTTCTCGCGCAGCGTATCCTTGATCTGGATCACGATGCCCCGGCCCCGGATCGTGAGCTGGGGCTTCTTCTTCATGCGGGGCGAGGTAAAGAACTCCTTCTGCTGGTCCTTGAGCTGTACGAACTCGTCGAAGGCGATGTAGATCTTGCGTTCGGAGAAGCCGGTGGCGAAGTTGTCGGGGGTCATCGCGACGATTACTGGCGGCAGCGTGTCCTTGGGACCGCCCTCGACCGTCATCACGCTGGCGCACCGCCAGAGGAATGGCAGCAGAAAAAGCAGCAGGACGGCGGCGCGGAGCCAGTGGCCCGATCGGGATCTCTGTCGGTTCATAAGTCGGTTTTTTGTCGGGCGGAGGAGGGTTGCGCCTCCCCCGGTTCGGGTTCGTAAAAATCGTTGCAGACGATCCATTTGCCGTTCTTCACGCGTTTGTTCTTCCAGACCAGAGGGAAGACGACGCTGGCGAAGAGCCGGGGCAGGTTCTCGCCCATCTCCTGCTCGGTGTAGGCGTAGAGCCGGTGCTCCAGATCGACCGCCAGGATGAAGAAGCGGGGACCGTCGAGCTGCATCGCCAGCCAGTTCTCGTTGCCGTCGATGACGTAGGGCTCCCCTTCGGCGAGCGGCTCCATCCGCTCCCCGGTGCGGACCGAGGTAATCGCTCCCGCGACGGCATCCTCGTAGCTGCGGACCGTCCAGTAGGTCGTGTCGGCAGCGAAGGCGTAGGCCCGGACCGTGCCGAACGGCGGGGCGAACCGCTGCGCTCCGTCCTGCGTCCAAGGCTCCAGCACGTAAAAGGTGTCGTACCCGATCTTCTTGAAGCAGCCTGTGAGCAGTGCGGCCGCGAGCAGCAGCGAAAGGAGCGGTTTCGGCCTATGCGTCTTCATGGTTCTCTTCGCTTCGTTTGAGTGCTTCGAGCAGTTCGCCGATCGTCTTGCCCAGGACCGGATGGCGGAAGTCGCGCATCCGCTCGCACAGCGGCACGAGTGCGAATTCCCGCTCCTGAAGCAGCGGGTGGGGGATCGTGAGGCGGTCGGTGCGGATGATCCGGTCGTCGTAGAAGAGGATGTCGAGGTCGAGCGCGCGCGAGGCGTAGCGGGCGCCCGTGCGCTGCTTCTCGGCCGCTTCCGCCTGCCGGTCGCGCCCCAGTTCGGTCTCGATGCGCTGCAGGGTGTCGAGCAGTTCTTCGGGACTCATCTCGGTGTCGGCCTCGAGCACCTGGTTGGAGAACTCCCGCTCGGCCTCGAAGCCCCAGGCGCGGCTCTTGTAGCGGTGCGAGCAGTGCAGCACCGGTCCCACGCGCAGGTTGATGAGCCGCTGGGCCTGCTGCAGGCGGGTTTTCATGTCGTCGGCATTGCCGCCGCACAGTATGATCGCTCTTGCCATAGTTACATTTTTTTTATCATTTTGCTGACGCTCAGCGCAAAATGCGTGAATACGATGGTCGGGTTGCCGTTTTGCCGGATCTGGGCGCATGCCGTTTCGACCTCGGCGACCAGCGCTTCGATGTTGCGGTTATCGACGAAGGGGGCGAAGTTGCGGCAGAACCGGGCCTCTTCGCCCCAGAGGCAGCTGATCGCTCCGGCTCCGGCATGGAGCAGGTAGCTTTCGCGCAGCAGGCGCACCACGTCCTTCAGAAAGGCGAGCTGCCGTTCGCGGGAGAGCAGGGCCACCTCCTCGGCCCAGCTCATCAGTTCGAGGTGCTTGTCGTTGTAGCTCAGCCGCATCAGCGAGCAGAACAGGGTAAAGTATTCCCGCTGCGTCTGGTCCTCCTCGCCCGAGAGGAGCCGCCGCAGCTCGAGCAGGTCGCCGGCGCAGAGCCGGGCGAAGGTGCGGATCTTCTCCGGATCGCGCTCGCCGCTGCGTTCGATCTGGCGGCGGACCGCCTCGTCGCTCAGCCGGGGGACGGCGATCTGCTGCGTGCGCGAGAGGATCGTGGGCAGCAGCAGGTCGGGCCGTTCGCCGACCAGCAGGAAGAGGCTTCCGGGCCAAGGCTCCTCGAGGATCTTGAGGATCTTGTTGGCCGCCTCTTCGTTCATCGTCTCCGGCAGCCAGATCACGACGCACTTGTAGGCTGCCGAGAAGCTCTTGAAGGAGAGCTTGCGGATGATCGCGTCCGCCTCGCGGGCCGAGATGGCTCCCTTGAGCGTGCGCCCCAGGTCGAGGCGGTCGTACCACTCCTGCGGCGAGAAGACTCCCGACCGCTCGGCGAAAAGTTCCCGCCACAGGGGCATGAAGTCGTCGCTGAGCACCGTCTCGCCCGACTTCTTGCCCTGCTTGTTCACGGGAAAGACGAAGTGCAGGTCGGGGTGGGCCAGCGCGGCGATCTGCCGGCAGTTGGGACACTCGCCGCACGAATCGCCGCCCTGGCGGTCGGTGCAGTTGAGGTACTGCACGTAGGCTACGGCGAGGGCCAGAGCGCCCGTGCCCGCACCTCCCGCGAAGAGCTGGGCATGACTTACCCGTCCGGTGTCGGCACTCCGCACCAGATGGCGTTTCAGCTCCTCTTGTCCCGCTATGTCGGCGAATCTCATCGTTTTTTCCGTTCTTTTCCGTTCCTGCGCCCGATGCGTACCGTCTGCCGCACTGCGATGGCCGCGAGTGCCGCGAATACCGCCGCGAGCGTTCCGGTGCGCGCCCGTCCCGGTTCCCAGTTCAGTGCCGCGACTCCGAGAAGGAACAGCACTCCGCTGCCCAGCAGGACGGTCAGTTTCTCCCTGCCGCTCATGCCTCGCCTCCTTTCCTACCGCTGCGCCGCAGCATCGAGCGCAGCAGTCCCCGCACGTCGATCTTCGCACGCCGCACGGCGTAGCAGATGTAGCCGCCCAGCAGCAGTGTCTTGCAGAGGTATTGCGCTGCCGTCGGGAGGGGCGACCCCTCCGCGATGCGGCTTATGCCGAAAAACGCCAGCGCGACGACCGCATATTCGATCATCCGCCCCGTCCGGTAGGGGATGGGGTAGAACTTGCTGTTGAGCCGGTAGCTTACCGCGACCATCGCCGCCTCGCAGATCAAACGGGCCCAGGCCGCGCCGTAGTATCCCCAGCGGGGAATGAGCGCGAGGTTGGCTCCCACCGTGACGAGCAGTCCCGTGAAGGTCACCACCAGCGCCAGCCAGGTGCGCTCCTCGCGTTTGTACCAGAACGAGAGGTTGAGCCATACGCCGGCCAGCACGTTGGCGCCCAGCACCAGCGGCAGGATGTGCATCCCCTCGCGGAAGTCGCGTCCGACGATCAGGGCGAACGCCTCCTTGAAGAGGGTCACGCCCAGGAAGATGACCATCGAGACCAGTACGAAGTATTCGAGCGCAGCGGCGTTCATCCGCACGAAGTCAGATTTCTTGTAGTCGGCCAGGAAGAAGGGTTCGGCTGCCAGGCGGTAGATCTGCGTGAAGAGGGCCATGACCATGCCGACTTTGACGATCGCGCCGTAGAGTCCCACCTGGTCCATCGCCGCTGCGGGGGCGAGGAACTTGATGAGCTGGCGGTCGATGAACTCGTTGGCCGTGCCCGCGATGCCGCTCAGGAGCAGCGGCAGCGAGTAGAGAAGCACCGCCCGTAGGATCCGCCCCTCGATGCGGGGTGCGCCGCCGTCGGTGGTGCGCAGCAGCAGGAGCAGCGTCAGGGCGCTGGCCGCCAGGTTGGCGACGAAGACCCAGCCGACCCCGAACCGGGTGGCGTATAGCCCTGCGAAGCCGAAAGCGAAGGCGAGCACGACATTGACCGTCGCACAGAAAGCCTTGAGTCCCATGAAAGTGGTCGCCCGCCCCTGTTCGCGCAGCCGCGAGAAGGGGATCGAGGAGCAGACATCGCACAGCACGATCGCCGCCACCCACACCGCATACTCGGGATGGGTCGTGTAGAGTTCGCTGCCCAGCCAGGCGGAGACCTGCGTGCGGAAGAGCGCCACGGCCGCGAAGAAGAGCAGCGCCGCCAGCGTGGTGGCACCCCATACCGTGCGGAAGAGGCGCTGCTTGGCGGCCCGTACATCGCCGCCCGCCTCGTCCGCCTTGGCCGCGAAGCGGAAGTAGCCCGACTCCATGCCCATCGTCAGCAGCACCAGGGCGAAGGGGATGAGGGCGTAAACGTCGGTAATCACGCCGTACACCTCCCGGCTGAAGACCCGGGTGTAGAAGGGGGTCAGCAGGTAGCTCAGGAACCGCACGGCGATGGTGCTGATTCCGTAAACGGCGGTCTGTTTGACGAGTTTTTCGAGCATGGCGACTTACGAGGGGCAAATATACGGAATTTATTCGGTTTTATCCGCTTCGGAAACGCCAAATGATGGGTGCGTAGGAGTGCTCCGCCGCGGTGCGCGGAGGCGGTGCGGGGATATTGATCGGGATGCCCTTCTCGGGCGGGGTGTGCGGCGCTGCGGGGCGGGATGGAGGATGTTCGCTGCGGGTGCGTGCGGCACGGAAACGGGGTCGCCTGCCGGCGGCGGGTCAGCCCGGGGCGGACCTCAGCGCAGGGTCGGTTCGATGAAATCGACGTTTACCTGGCGCTGGAACGCTTCGTCGAGCGAAATGAAGGTCTGGGTGGTCGATATGCCCGGAATGCGCAGGATGCCCTCGAAGAGGGTCCGCATCAGGTGTTCGTTGTCCAGGCAGTAGAGCTTTATCAGGATGTTGAAGTTGCCCGTGATGAAGTGGCATTCGACGATTTCGGGGATCTCCTTGAGCCGCTCCATCGTCTGCATCAGGTTCTTGGGATCGAGGACCGTGATGCCGATCAGGGCGCATACGTCGAACCCCAGCGCTTTGGGATCGACGATCAGGCGGCTGCCGAGAATCACGCCCGAATCGTGGAGTTTGCGGATGCGCTGGTGGATGGCTGCGCCCGAAATGCCGCATTCGCGTGCGATCTCGAGGAACGGCATCCGCGCGTTGCGGACCAGATGACGCAGGATCTTCGCGTCGATGGCATCGAGGAGGGCTTTGGACATGAGGCGCTGCTGTTTGTCGGAAGTGAAAAGAACACCGGTCCGCGAAAGAGTGTCGCGGACCGGTGGGTGTGCTATTTGATGACGTTCATCTCTTTGCCGATCTTCACGAATGCGGCGATGCAGCGGTCGAGCTGTTCGGTCGTGTGGCCGGCCGACACCTGCACGCGGATGCGGGCCTGTCCTTTCGGAACCACCGGGTAGTAGAAGCCCGTGACGAAGATGCCCTCGTCCTGCAGACGGGCCGCGAAATCCTGCGACAGCTTCGCGTCGTAGAGCATCACGGCGCAGATGGCCGACTGCGTGGGCTTGATGTCGAAGCCGGCGGCCATCATGCCCTTGCGGAAGTGCTCCACGTTGGCCACCAGACGGTCGTGCAGCTGGTCGCTCTCGGCGAGCATGCGGAACATTTCGATCGAGGCACCGACCACGGCGGGGGGCAGCGAGTTGGAGAAGAGGTAGGGACGCGAACGCTGGCGCAGCATGTCGATGATCTCCTTGCGGCCGGTGGTAAAGCCGCCGACGGCGCCGCCGAAGGCCTTGCCCAGCGTGCCGGTCAGGATATCGACCTGACCGCGCAGGTCGTACAGCTCCGTGATGCCGCGGCCGCTCTTGCCCAGCACGCCGGCCGAGTGGCACTCATCAACCATGACCAGCGCGTCGTACTTCTCGGCCAGGGCGCAGATCTTGTCGAGCGGAGCGGCGTTGCCGTCCATCGAGAATACGCCGTCGGTCACGATGACGCGGAAGCGCTGTGCCTGCGCCTTCTTGAGGCACTCCTCCAGCTCGGCCATGTCGGCGTTGGCGTAGCGGTAGCGGACCGCCTTGCACAGACGCACGCCGTCGATGATCGAAGCGTGGTTGAGGGCATCGGAGATGATCGCGTCCTGGTCGGTCAGCAGCGGCTCGAACACGCCGCCGTTGGCATCGAAGCAGGCGGCGTAGAGGATCGTGTCCTCCGTGCCGAAGTAGTCGGCGATCGCCTTCTCGAGGGTCTTGTGGATGTCCTGGCAGCCGCAGATGAAGCGTACGGACGACATGCCGAAGCCGCGCTCGTCCATCGCCTTCTTGGCAGCCTCGATCAGGCGCGGATTGTCCGACAGTCCGAGGTAGTTGTTGGCGCAGAAGTTCAGTACCTTGCGGCCTGCCACCTCGATTTCGGCCCGCTGCGGGGACTCGATGATGCGCTCGTTCTTGTAAAGCCCGGCGGCCTTGATCTCCGCCAGTTCGTTCTGTAAGTGTTCCTTGATTTTTCCGTACATATCGGTTGTGTTTTGTAATGTTGATGCGTCGTTTGTCGGTCTCGAACCGAGACACAAAGGTAGTCGTTTTTCGAGAAAGTGGTGCATCGGCTCTCCATATTTTTCGGCGGCGGCGGGGGTGTGGCGGATCGTTTTGCGAAAAAAGCGTCGCCAGGCGTGCATTCGTCGCCGGAAAAAAGTACACATCCGAACATTTTTCGTAAATTTGCGGTACGATTCCGGCGATGGAGGCCGGAGGTCAAAATCTTTAAATACCGAAAATTATGTTCAAGATCGATTCCTACGATTTCAAGGGCAAGCGGGCGATTATCCGCGTGGATTTCAACGTGCCCCTCGACGAACGGGGCCAGGTTACGGACGACACCCGCATCCGGGCTGCCGTGCCGACCATTCGCAAAGTGCTCGACGGGGGAGGCTCGGTGGTGCTGATGTCGCATCTGGGCCGTCCCAAAAAGAACGGGGAGATGAAATACTCGCTCGGGCAGATCGTTCCGGCGATCGAGAAACTGCTTGGCGTGCCCGTGCTCTTCGCGGGCGACTGCATGGGCGAGCAGGCCGCCGAGATGGCGCGCGACCTGCGTCCGGGTCAGGTGCTGCTGCTCGAAAACCTTCGCTTCTACGCCGAGGAGGAGGGCAAGCCCCGCGGCCTGAAGGAGGATGCCACCGACGAGGAGAAGGCCGCCGCCAAGAAGGAGGTCAAGGCTTCGCAGAAGCAGTTCGTCGAGCGGCTGGCCTCCTATGCCGACTGCTACATCAACGATGCGTTCGGCACGGCCCACCGCGCCCACGCTTCGACGGCGCTCATCGCCGAGCGGTTCCCGCAACAAGATGTTCGGCTATG
>JAIEHQ010000058.1 GCA_029065825.1 Alistipes sp. | reverse complement strand
GCCTAAGGACGAGGCTCATTTCGAATATTCGTGGCAGTGGGCTTATCAGGAGCGCTTCAAGGAGAAGGGGCTGACGGCCATCCTCGGCTGCGGCTTCGATCCGGGCGTGACGGCGATCTTTACCGCCTATGCGGCCAAGCACCACTTCGACGAGATCCACTATCTCGACATCGTGGACTGCAATGCCGGAAATCACGGTATGGCGTTCGCCACCAACTTCAATCCCGAGATCAATATCCGCGAGGTCACGCAGAAAGGACGTTATTACGAGGACGGAAAGTGGGTCGTGACCGAGCCGCACGAGATCCACAAAGCCCTGAACTACCCCGAGATCGGCGAGCGCGAGTCGTACGTGATCTACCACGAGGAGCTGGAGTCGCTGGTCAAGAACTACCCGACGATCAAGCGTGCGCGCTTCTGGATGACCTTCGGCCAGGAGTACCTGACCCACCTGCGCGTGATTCAGAATATCGGCATGGCCCGCATCGACCCGATCATCTACAACGGTGTCGAGATCGTGCCGATCCAGTTCCTGAAGGCCGTGCTTCCCGATCCCAAGTCGCTCGGAGCCAACTACCACGGCCAGACCTCGATCGGCTGTCGCATCCGGGGTGTCAAGGACGGTAAGGAGCGCACCTACTACATATACAACAACTGCGATCACGAAACCGCCTTCAAGCAGACGGGCACGCAGGCCGTCAGCTTCACGACGGGTGTTCCGGCGGCTCTGGGCGCTTCGATGTGGGCGCGCGGCCTTTGGCGCGGTGCCGGCGTATATAACGTCGAGGAGTTCGATCCCGATCCGTTCCTGGCCGAGCTGGGCAGGCAGGGGCTGCCCTGGATCGAGAAGTTCGATGTCGATCTCGAGGTCTGATCCTTTGAAATTCGAAACAAGCGGAGCGACAGGCTCCGCTTGTTTTGCTTATATATGAGTAACAGGTTGTGTATTTAGAAAAGTTAAACGCTATGATACTTCCGACGATGACCTATAAGGAGATGTACGATCATCTTGCCGCGGATAAGCAAAAGGTGGAAATTAAGAAGGAATATCTTTTGCCAAAGGCGGTCAAAGCATTCAAAAAGAAGATGAAATTTCCGGCGTGGGAGCTTTACGATTACACCATTCCTGCGACGAACAATAAATACGTCATTTATTTCTATGCGGAGAGTCGGGCGCGAGCAGAGAAGCCGGAGGTGGGATCGTTTACTGTCGTTTATAACAGAAATCATCGCTTCATTGTCAAATGGGGGGCAGGCGGCTATAAACATACTCCAGATAGCGAAATGATAGCAGTCAGACAAATCCACGCTTATACGAGCCATTTTTTGCAGCGCTATAACGAGCGTTTTCTGAATGACGACACGCTGACGGCGAATGAAGTGGCTGCGAGGTATTTGTCGAGGAATACGGTCGCCACGCCGCTTCAACAGAACGAAGAGATCAACCGCAACCATGAAAAGTATGACGAAAAGTACCAATACGCCTTTCGAGTGCGAGACGGCATTTGCTTTTCCTATTCAGCCGTCGATGGCGAGCAGAGCGAAGATGGCGATAGGCATAAGGATAAGGTCAATGCTCTGTATATATGTTATACTACGTTTGTGAATGAATCTAAGATGACGGAGAGCCAACGTAAAGCCATATTCAAGGAGTATTGCGAGAAGTGGATGCAATTCTGTTATGATTTTCAGAAACAAGCCAAAGACGGTGTCATCACGCTTACTTTGGAGCGGTAATTCTCACTGTCAATTATAGTAAAGGCCGACGGGGAAATTCCTTGTCGGCCTTTTTCCTGTTGAAACAAAGTATCCCGCCGCAGTAGCCTGTGCGTACCTTTACCTGTAAAGGTCAAGGTCTGGCATTCGGATTATGGTATTATGCGGAATAGCATAGCAAGTTCAAGGTTCCCTTTGGTGGGTGGAGATCGCCGTGCAGGATTATGCTGACCCGTCCGAAGAGATGCGTTTCGAAAGTGTAAAGCCTCTTGAAATGGCGGGGATGAATCGGTACCGAATGGAAAATATCGCTTGCTTTGCCGCAGGACGAGATCGATGCGGTCCTGGACGAGGTTTTGGAGCGGGAGTCCGTTCGGGCCTTCCTTCGTGCTTCGGCTACGATCCGGAGCGTTGCCGCTCGATAGGTATAAATACTTATTTGTGCCGATTCGAAAGCCGGGGAGCGCTCAGATAAGGATGATTTTTTTAAATTTGCCTGAATTTCCAACAGAATCGGACAATCCATGATTGATTTTCAGAAATTGCCCTCGCCCTGCTTCGTACTCGACGAGGAGCTGCTGGAGGCGAATCTCGTAACGATCGACCGCGTGCGTCGTGAGTCGGGAGCGGAGATCATCGTTGCGCTGAAAGCCTGCGCCATGTGGCGCATCTTTCCCGAGCTGGCCCGCCACTCGGACGGTGCGACCGCCTCGTCGGCTGCCGAGGCGCGTCTTGTCTTCGAGGAGTACGGCCGCCCGGCCCACACCTACGCCCCGGTCTATACCGACGGCAATATCGGGGAGATCCTGCGGTGCAGCGACCACCTGACCTTCAATTCCCTGGCCCAGTACGAGCGGTTCGCTCCGCGTGCGATGCGGCAGGGGATTTCGTGCGGTCTGCGGATCAATCCGGGCTATTCGCCCGTGGAGACCGACCTCTACAACCCCTGCGTGGCAGGGTCGCGCCTGGGCATCCCCGCCGAGGCGCTGTCCGAGCTGCCGGAAGGAGTCGAGGGACTCCATTTCCACGTATTGTGCGAGTCGCGCCCCGAACACCTGCGTCTGGCGCTCGAAGCGGTCGAAGCCCGTTTCGGAAAATACCTGCCGCAGATCAAGTGGCTCAACATGGGCGGCGGCCACCTGATGACCCACCGGGACTACGACTGCGACGAACTGATCCGCATTTTGCGCGACTTCCGGGCGCGCCATCCCCACCTGCGGCTGATCCTCGAACCGGGCAGCGCCTTTACCTGGCGCACGGGCTATCTGGTCTCGACGGTGGAGGATCTGGTCGAGAACGGAGGCATCCGCACGGCCATGCTCGACGTGTCGTTCGCCTGCCACATGCCCGACTGCCTGGAGATGCCCTACAAGCCGGCGATCGTCGGCGCGCGCGATCCGCAGCCCGGCGAGCCGGGGTGGCGCATGGGCGGCAACAGCTGCCTGGCCGGCGACTATTGCGGCGACTGGGTCTTCGACCGGGAGCCGCACCGCGGCGACAGGGTGGTGTTCGAGGACATGATCCACTACACGATGGTCAAGACCACGATGTTCAACGGCGTGGCCCATCCCGCGATTGCGATCGCCCGGCGCGACGGAACCACGGAAATAGTCAAAGAGTTCGGCTACGAGGATTTCAAGTCCCGTATGTCGTGATTTAATACCCGAACAGATGAAAGATTTTACACCGACTTCCTATCAGCTGGAGTGCGTTGCTACCGGCCGTCAGTTTGCCGACGAGGGGTGGATGCTCGATGACAGCCAGTGCGACTGTCCCTCGCTGATCCGCACCCGTTATGCGAAAAAACAACTCGAACTGAAATCTGACGATTACGGATTCTACAAGTTCTGCGACTGGCTTCCCGTCCGTCGCATGCTCGAAAAATCGACTGCTCCAGTGACCTACAAAAGCAAGGGGCTGGCCCAGGCGCTCGGTCTGGAGAATCTCTACATAACCTTCAACGGCTATCATCCGGCCATCGGTGCCCGGATGACCACCTGCTCGTTCAAGGAGACGGAGGCCTACAGCGTCTGCGCCCGGATCGACGAGCGGGAGACGCGGGTGCTGGTGGTCGCCTCGGCCGGCAACACGGCGCGTGCTTTCGCGAAGGTCTGCTCCGACAACCGCATTCCGCTGCTGCTGTGCGTGCCGGCCGACAACCTCGATGCGTTGTGGTTCGACGAGCCGCTGGATTCCTGCGTGAAGCTGATCTGCTCGGAGCGGGGCGGCGACTATTTCGATGCGATTCACCTGAGCAACCTGGCGCTGAAAAACGACCGTTTCTATGCGGAGGGCGGAGCGAAGAACGTGGCCCGTCGCGACGGTATGGCCACCACCGTGCTTTCGGCCGTCACGACCATCGGCCGCATCCCCGACTACTACTTCCAGGCCGTCGGCAGCGGTACGGGTGCCATCGCAGCCTGGGAGGCCAATATGCGTCTGATCGAGGACGGACGTTTCGGCGACAACCTGATGAAGTTGATGGTTTCGCAGAATGCGCCGTTCGTGCCGATGTATAACGCCTGGAGGGTCGATTCCCGCGACATGCTGCCCTACGAGGACGACAAGGCGCGCCGCGATGTGGAGATCATCGATGCCAAGGTGCTCTCGAACCGCAAGCCGCCTTATTCTATCGCCGGCGGTCTCTACGACGCGCTGAAAGCCACCGAGGGCGAGGTATTCGCCGTGACGAACGCCCAGGCGCGCAAGGCGGCCCGCCTGTTCCGGGAGACGGAGGGGGTCGATGTCTATTCCGCAGCCGGCGTAGCTACCGCATCGCTCATCAAGGCGGTCGAGGAGGGGCGCGTGGAGAAGGATGCCGTCATCATGCTGAACATTACCGGCGGCGGCGAGCAGCGGTTCAAGGAGGGAAAGGAGCTGTGGCACCTCAAGCCTACCCACGTCTTCCCGCTCAATGTTTCGGCCGCGGAGGTGGTCGAGAAGGTTGAGATCATGTTCGCATAGCGACTATACGACGTATCGCTACGGGCATCCGCACGAATCCGTGCGGATGCCTTTTGTTTTGGCCGGGTATTTGCAACGGAGGATGTCGAACAGTCATTAAATTTTGTGTATTATGTTTTTCTTGTGGTATCTGTTGATAGGTCTGGTGGCCGGATGGCTCGCCAACCTGATTGTGAAGGGAGAAGGCTCCGGCCTGTTCATCAATCTGATCGTCGGAATCGTCGGCGGTATCCTGGGCGGATGGATCTTCTCGCTCTTCGGATGGTTTGCCGTCGGCACGGTCGGCAGCCTGATTACCTCGGTGGTCGGCGCAGTGGTGCTGCTGTGGATCGTATCGTTGCTGCGGCGCGGTAAGAAGACCAAAAGAATCGAGTAAAACGAATCGTCGGATCAAAAAAAAGGAATGTCATGAACAAAAGATTACAGAATGACAAGGATCGTCTGAAGGCGGACTTGTCCGACACGATGCAGGACGTGAAGGAGCACGTGACTGAAAAG
>JAIEHQ010000057.1 GCA_029065825.1 Alistipes sp. | reverse complement strand
CATCTGTTCGATCTTGCCCGAAGCCTCCTTGATGCCGATTACGTTGTCGAAGTCGCGGGCGATGCGGAGCGTGGTCTCGGCCGTCATGTTCACTCCCGAGCGTCCCGGGATGTTGTAGAGGATGACCGGCAGCGGCGAGTGCTCCGACACGGTCTTGAAGTGCTGGTAGAGTCCCTCCTGCGAAGGCTTATTATAATAAGGTGTGACGCTCAGGATGGCATCGGCGCCCCGCAGGTCGAATTCGCGCAGCTGGTCGAGTACCTCCGAGGTGGAGTTGCCGCCCACGCCGATGACCAGCGGCACGCGTCCGGCGATGTGGTTGGTGATGAACATGGCGATCACGGCCCGTTCGTGCAGGTAGAGCGTCGGGGTCTCGGCCGTCGTGCCGAGCGCCACGATGTAATCCGCGCCGCCGTCGATGATGTGGTCGATCATGCGGGCCAGTGCGGGGTAGTCCACCCGTCCGTCGGGTGTGAAGGGGGTAATGATAGCGGCACCTGCGCCGCTCAGTTTGTGTCGTATCATAATCGGTCTGTTTTGTTGTTTGCGGTTTCGGATTGGGAGGCCGTGTGGGCCGGAGTCGTGCGCCGGACCTTGCGGTCGGAAGCCTCGCTGCGGAGCGAACGTTGCGGCAGGAACAGATCCGGCGCGGCGAAGCGGCCGCAGCGGAACCGGTATTTTCCTTGCAGCTCCTCCCAGGAGGCCGTCCGTGCGTATTCGATGCAGCGGAGGAAGAGCGCTGCGCAGGCCGCCGCATCGTCGCCGGCGCGGTGGTGGCGGGTCAGCCGGATGCCGAGTGTGTCGCAGAGCGTCCCGAGCCTGTAGTCGGAGCATCCCTGCAGCGCCTCGGTCTGTCGTGCCAGGCGCAGGGAGCAGTAGTGGGACAGCGAGGGATAGGGCAGTGCGCTGCGATCGAGTGCGGCCCGGAGAACCGACATGTCGAAGGCGCTGTTGTGCGCCACCACGACCTTATCCGTCAGATAGGGTTCGACGGTGGGCCAGAGGGTCCTGAAGTCGGGGGCCTCGCATGTCGCTTCGGGAGTGATGCCGTGTACTCCGATGTTGAACGGGTGGTAGCGGTTCGCCTCGGGGCGAACCAGCCACGAACGAACTTCCGCAATGCGGGAATCGACCACCGTCGCCAGGCCGATCTCGCAGATCGAATGGCGTTCGGGGGTCGCGGTCTCGAAGTCTATGGCGACGAAATTCAGGCTGTTCATTTCCGTTCGTATTTTTGTTGCGGGTCGCGGTCAGAACAGTTCTCCCTGCACGGGGGAGCCGGACACCGGCGCGGCCTCTTCCGGCTCCGGTGCCGAGGGGTGTTCCGATCCGCTGCCTGTCAGCTCGTCGAATTCCTGTTCCGAGAGGATCGCGATGTTGAGTTGCTGTGCTTTCTTCAACTTTTCCGGTCCGGTCTTCTCTCCGGCCACCAGGTAATCGACATTGGCCGATACGGCCGACAGGTTTTTGCCTCCGTGCCGTTCGACCAGCTCCTTCATCTGCTCGCGGGAGCGGGTGAATCGGCCCGAGACTACGACCTTTTTTCCCTCCAGCGCCTGCGAGAGCTGTGCTTTCGCCTCAGCCTCGAAACGCACTCCGGCGGCGCGCAGCCGCTCGATGATGCGGCGGTTGTTGCCGTCGGCGAAGTACTCCACGATGCTGTCGGCGATCTTGCCGCCCACCTCGTCCGCTTCGATCAGCTCCTCGCGCGAGGCGTTGCAGATCGCGTCGAGCGACTTGAAGTGGTCGGCCAGGTATTTGGCCGTCGTCTCGCCGACGAAACGGATCCCGAGTCCGAACAGGACGCGGGCGAAGGGAACCTGCGTCGAGCGGCGGAGGTTGCCGATGATCTTTTCGGCCGTTTTGATGCCTACCTGCCGCGATTCCGGAATCTGCAGCCCCGCTATCTGCTCCGCTTCGAGCCGCTGCATCGCCTCGAGGTCGGGAACGATGCCTTCGTGCAGCAGGTAGTCCGCGATCTTGCGGTCGGTCGCCTTGAGCCGGTCGGGGGCGGTGCGTAGGTTCGTCAGAAAACTTTCGGCGCTGCTCGGGCTGACCTGCCGCAGGTAGTCGGTGCGCATTTTGGCCAGGCGGTCGGCCTTCAGGTCGTAGAGGTCGGCGATGTCCTTGATCGCCCCCTCCTTGTAGAGCTGCTCGACGATCTGTTCACCCAGCTCCTCTATATCCATCGCCTTGCGTCGGATGAAGTGGATGATCCGCCCCAGGATCTGCGGCCGGCAATGGCTTTGGTTGGGGCAGTAGTGTTTGCTCTCGCCCTCGAAACGGACCAGCGGCGTGCCGCACTCGGGACAGCGGTCGATGTATTGGAACGGACGGCTCTCCGCCGTGCGTGCGGCATGCTCGACACCTGTGATCTTCGGGATGATCTCGCCCCCCTTTTCGACATAGACCATGTCGCCGGGACGGATGTCGAGCAGGGCGATCTGCTCGGCGTTGTGGAGCGTCGCACGCCGCACGGTGGTGCCGGCCAGCTGCACCGGGGAGAGGTTCGCCACGGGGGTTACCGCTCCCGTGCGGCCGACCTGGAAGTCGATGCTCTCCAGCCGCGTGAGCGCCTGCTCCGCCTTGAACTTGTAGGCGACCGCCCATTTCGGTGCCTTGGCCGTGAAGCCGAGCGTGCGGCGGTCGGCGTAGCTATTGACCTTGACGACCACTCCGTCCGTGGCGAAAGGCAGTTCGTGCCGGGCGCGGTCCCAGCAGGCGATGAAGTCGTCGATCTCGGCGCGGCTGCGGCAGATGCGGCTCTTGTCCGACACCGGGAATCCCCAGGAGCGTGCCTTCTGCAGACTCTCCCAGTGGGTCTCGAACGGCAGGTCGTCGCCGGCCAGCTGGTAGAGCGTGCAGTCGAGTCCCCGGCGTGCGACGACGGCCGACGAGAGCTGCTTGAGCGTTCCGGCCGCCGCGTTGCGCGGGTTGGCCAGCAGCGGTTCGCCGTGCTCCTCGCGCTCGCGGTTGAGCCGCTCGAACGAGGCGTAGGGCATCAGGATCTCGCCCCGGATCTCGAACAGGGACGGAATGTCGTCGCCCGTCAGGTGCAGCGGGATGCTGCGTATGGTGCGGACGTTGGCCGTCACGTCGTCGCCCTGCGTGCCGTCGCCCCGGGTCACGGCACACAGCAGGGCACCGTCCTTGTAGGTCAGCGAGATGGCCGTGCCGTCGAATTTGAGTTCGCAGACGAACTCCGGCTTCTCCACCTCCTTTTCGATCCGCTCGATGAACTCGTGCAGTTCGTCGAGCGAGTAGGTGTTGCCCAGCGACAGCATCGGGAAACGATGCGCGACGGTGCGGAATTCGCTGCTCAGGTCGCTGCCCACGCGGGCGGTGGGGGAGTTGGGGTCGGCGT
>JAIEHQ010000056.1 GCA_029065825.1 Alistipes sp. | reverse complement strand
CATCGAGAGGACACCCTGTCCACCGAAGCCTGCAATAATTAAAGTCTCTTTCATATTCTTGTCCTCTCTTACTTCTTGGTTAAGTCCTTGATATCACCCAACTGATAGAAGGGCAGCATGTTCTCCTCAAGCCACTTGTTGGCAGCCACCGGCGAGAGTTTCCAACCGCTGTTGCAGGTCGAAACGACCTCGACGAGCGAGAAGCCGTTGCCGGCCATCGCGTTCTCGAATGCCTTGCGGATAGCCTTCTTGCACTGGCGGACGTGTGCCGGGTTGAAAACGCTCTGACGCGTGATGTAGGTCACACCGTCCAGGTGGGCCATCATCTCGGCGATCTTGTAGGGATAACCGTTCAGACGGGGATCACGACCGTAGGGAGTCGTCGCGGTCTTCATGCCCAGCAGGGTGGTCGGAGCCATCTGACCGCCGGTCATGCCGTAAATGGCGTTGTTGATGTAGATCGCCACGATGTTCTCACCGCGTGCAGCCGCGTGAATCGTCTCGCCCGTACCGATGGCCGACATGTCGCCGTCGCCCTGATAGGTAAATACCATGCTGTTCGGGTGCAGACGCTTGGCAGCGGTAGCTACGGCGCAAGCACGACCGTGAGCAGCCTGGATCCAGTCCACGTCGATATAGTTGTAAGCGAAAACCGAGCAACCGACAGGCGAAACAGCGATCGTCTTGTCTGCCAGGCCCATCTCGTCGATTACCTCGGCAACCAGTTTGTGAATCGTACCATGGCTGCAACCGGGGCAATAGTGCATCACGTTGTCCGTGATCAGCTTCGGCTTGGCATACACCAGGTTCTCCTGTTTGATTTCTACTACTTCTGCCATATTTTTACTTTTTATTAATCAGTTTGTCTTTGAGCGCAGCCAGTACCTCGTCCGGCGAGAACATCATACCGCCCTGACGACCGTAGTGCTCTACGGGAGCCGCACCGTTTACAGCGAGTCGAACATCCTGAACCATCTGTCCTGCGTTGAGCTCTGCGCTCAGGAAGCCCTTCACGCCGCGCTTCGCCAGGTCGGCGATAGCCTGCGTCGGGAAAGGATAGAGCGTGATGGGACGCAGCAGACCGACCTTGATGCCCTCCGCGCGAGCCATCTCGACCGTAGCTGAGCAGATACGTGCCGACGAACCGAATGCCACGATTACGTAGTCTGCGTCGTCGCAGTCGATGGCCTCGTAACGCACCTCGTTCTCCTCCATGGCCTTGTATTTGGCCTGGAGACGCAGGTTGATCTGCTCCATGACCTCCGACTTGAGCTCCAGCGAGGTGATGATATGGCGGTCCTGACGGTTTCCTTTGCCGCAGGAAGCCCAATCCTTGCACTCCTCGGCGATCTCCTCGTCCGTCTTGCGGGGACGCTGGGGAGCCAGAACGACCTTCTCCATCATCTGACCGATGGCACCGTCGGCGAGAATCATCGCCGGGTTGCGGTATTTGAAAGCGAGATCGAAAGCCAGACCCACGAAGTCGTGCATCTCCTGCACCGAGTTGGGAGCCAGGACGATCAGGTGGAAGTCACCGTGTGCGCCGCCCTTGCAAGCCTGGAAATAGTCGCCCTGCGAAGGCTGGATCGTACCCAGACCCGGGCCGCCGCGCTGGCAGTTTACGACCACGCAGGGGAGCTCGGCACCAGCCAGATAGCTCAGACCCTCGCTCATGAGGCTGACACCGGGGCTGGACGAAGAGGTCATAACCCGCTTGCCGGTCGATGCACCGCCGTAAACCATGTTGATCGACGAGACTTCGGATTCAGCCTGAAGCACTACCATGCCGGTGGTCTCCCAGGGTTTCTCCTCCATCAAAGTTTCCATTACCTCCGACTGCGGGGTAATAGGGTAGCCGAAGTAGCCGTCGCAACCGTAGCGAATCGCTGCGTGAGCGATCACTTCGTTGCCTTTCATCAATTTTACTTCTTTCTCTGCCATAGTTTATTCAAATTTTTGACGATAAACCGTGATGCAACTGTCCGGACAGATAACCGCGCAGGAAGCACATCCTGTGCAAGCGTCCGGATTAGCCATCTGAGCCACGGGGTAACCTTTGCTGTTTACCTCAGCCGACAAATGCAGCACCTGACACGGGCAGGAAGCCACGCAGACTCCGCAACCTTTGCAGCGCTCCTTATCGACGAGGATTGTTCCTTTGATTTTTGCCATAAGACATCCATTTATTATAAGTTGCTTACAAAAGTAAGCATTTTTTACGGTATATTGTCATAATCCGTAATTAAAATTTTGCTTCGCTCTTAAAATATGTTCGAAAATGTTCTGAATCCGCGATATACCCGATGCGCCCCGGAAAACGGATCGGACGAAAATTTGGTCTTTCGGTAATTTATGCCTAAATTACACGATGAAGTTTAATCCTGAAAATTCCAAATGCGTATGAAAGAGAACAAATTCCTCTCGTTTTTCGTTCCGTTGTTCGACTACATCGACTCCGGCAGGTTCTTCCGCGAGCCTTTCCGCTGGCTCTATGCGATAATCGCCGTTCTCAATCTGCTGGCACCCATCGTATTGCTGGCGATAGCCGGCTCGAACGGCCTGTTCGAGTATGGCGGAGGAAAGTTGATTGCCGCCTTTATTCTGGCCTGGATCGTATTTGTCTTCATCATGTGGATCGGCTTCCAGCTCTGGTGGAACCGCCGCGAAAAGGTGTATGCGGTGTCTGAGGCTCAGGATGATTTCGTCGCCATTCCCGTCTATTCGCATTTCATCCAGACCTGCGGCGAGTGGCTCGGCGTGGTCATCGGTATCGGCGGTACGCTGTTCTCCCTGATTGCGGTGCTGTTCGGCGTGGCGGATGCGTTCCGGGTGCTCTACCTGCCGGTCGGAGGTATCTTGCTCTGCCCGGTCTATGGTTTCATGGCCGTTGTCGTGACGCGTGTCCTGGCCGAGACTTTTCGTGCGCTGGCCTCTATCGCCAACAACACCAGAAAGCATTGAGCCGCCTGTCGGGTAGCGGACTCTGTGCGGCTGCGCACTTCCGGTAAGAAACATGAAAAAGGAGAATCCTGCGGGATTCTCCTTTTTTTCGGATTTTTCGGGGATTGTTACTCCTCGAAGGTGTGGATCACGACACCCGAGCGCAGTTTCGGCTCGAACCAGGTGGTCTTCGGAGGCATGATGTTGCCCGTGTCGGCGATGTCGATGAGCTGCTGCATCGAGACGGGGTAGAGAGCGAACGCCGCCTTCATCTCGCCGCTGTCCACGCGCTTCTTCAGCTCGCCCAGACCGCGGATGCCGCCGACGAAGTCGATACGCTTCGAGGTGCGCAGGTCCTTGATGTCGAGCAGCTGGTCGAGTACCAGGTTCGAGAGCACCGTCACGTCCAGCACGCCGATCGGATCGGCATCGTTGAACGTGCCCGGCTTCGCCGTCAGGCTGTACCACTCGCCGTCGAGATAGAGGGCGAAGTTGTGCAGCTGGGCCGGATGATAGATCTCCTTGCCCTTGGCCTCGACCGTGAAGCTCTTCTCCAGAGCCTTCAGGAACTCGGCGGCGCTCATGCCGTTGAGATCCTTTACCACGCGGTTGTAGTCGATGATGCGCAGCTGGCTCGCGGGGAACGTCACGGCCAGGAAGAAGCAGTACTCCTCGTTGCCCGTGTGGTTGGGGTTGTTCTCCTGACGCTTCTTGCCCACGCGTGCGGCAGCGGCCGTGCGGTGGTGGCCATCAGCCACGTAGAGTGCCGGAATGCCGGCGAAGATCTCCGTGATGCGGTCGTTGATCTTGCGGTCGCGGATTACCCAGAAGTGGTGGCCGAAGCCCTCGGGAGCAGCCGTGAAGTCGTAGTCGGCCTCATGCTCCTTCACATAGTCGGCGACGATCTTGTTGATCTCGTCGTTGTCGGGATATGCGAAGAACACCGGCTCCAGGTTGGCCTGCTGAAGCTCTACGTGCTTCATGCGGTCCTCCTCCTTCTCCACACGGGTCAGCTCGTGCTTCTTGATCTTGCCCGTCCAGTAGTCCTCGTAGTGGCAGCACATGGCCAGACCGTACTGCGTGCGGCCGTTCATGGTCTGTGCGTAGATATAGTAGTGCTCCTCCTCGTCCTGTGCGAGCCAGTTCTTCTTGCGCCACTCCTTGAAGTTCTCCACGGCTTTCGCATAGACCTTCTCGTCGTGCTCGTCGGCGATCGGATCGAAGTCGATCTCCGGCTTGATGATGTGCAGCAGCGAACGCTCTCCGGCTTCGGCCTTGGCCTCTTCGGAGTTCAGTACGTCGTAGGGACGCGACGAAACCTCGGCGGCCATCTCCTTCGGAGGACGGATGCCTGCAAACGGTTTGATTCTTACCATAATGTCGTTGTCGTATTAGGGAACTACTATTTGTTTACCTGGAAACGGGTGTTGCCGTTCTTGAAGAAATCGACGATCTGGCTGGCTGCGGCCAAACCGGCGTTGATGTTCGCCTCGGCGGTCTCGGCACCCATCTTCTTGGGGGTTGCGAAGAAGCGCTTGCCGAACTTCTCGGCCATCTCGGCAGCCGTTTCGGGAGCGATGTCGGTAATGTACTTCAGGTCCTCGCGCTCGGTCATGGCCTGAGCTACGCCGGCCTCGTCGATAACCTCCTTGCGGGCGGTGTTCACGAGCGTGGCACCCTTGGGCATCGACGAGAGGAGTTTGTAGCCGATCGACTTCTTGGTCTGCTCGGTTGCGGGGATGTGCAACGAGAGGTAGTCGGCCTTCGCGTAAAGCTCCTCGATGCTATCGACCTTCTGTACGCCGTCCGCCTCGAATACCTTTGCGTCCGAAATGAAGGGGTCGAAAGCGATGACGTTCATGCCCAGAGCCTTGCCCTTGCGGCCCACCAGCTTGCCGACGTTGCCGTAGGCGTGGATGGCCAGCGTCTTGCCCTGCAGCTCGCTGCCGGTGCCGGGGTTGAACTGGTTGCGGGCCATGAAGACCATCATGCCCAGCGCCAGCTCGGCTACGGCGTTCGAGTTCTGACCCGGGGTGTTCATCACGACGATGCCTTTGGCCGTTGCTGCGGCCAGGTCCACGTTGTCGTAACCGGCACCCGCACGGACGACGATCTTGAGGTTCTTGGCAGCCTCGATGACCTCGGCGGTCACTTTGTCGCTGCGGATGATCAGCGCGTCGGCATCGGCCACAGCCTCGAGCAGCTGAGCCTTGTCGCTGTATTTCTCCAGAAGCGCTACTTCGTAGCCGGCCTCCGTGATGATGTTCTTGATTCCATCGACAGCCTTCTTTGCGAAGGGTTTTTCAGTCGCGATTAAAACTTTCATATCGGAATAGTTCGTTAAGTCATAAAAATCTATGGCGCCGTTCTCCCTACGTTTGGGCGTAAAAGCGAAGAACTGCGCCATAGTGTTTAATTCAGTGGATTATTTGTGGAGCTTTTCGAACTCCTGCATGCAGGCTACCAGTGCCTCGACGCTCTCCTGCGGGCAGGCGTTGTAGATCGAAGCGCGGAAACCGCCCACCGAACGGTGGCCCTTGATGCCGACCATGCCCTTCTCCTTGGCGAAAGCCATGAACTCGGCCTCCAGCGCCTCGTGGCCCGGAGCCATCACGAAGCATACGTTCATGATCGAACGGTCCTCCTTCTCGGCGGTGCCTACGAACATCGAGTTGCGGTCGATCTCGTTGTAGAGGGTCTCAGCCTTCTTCTTGTTGCGCTCGTACATGGCCTCGACGCCACCCAGCTCCTTGACCCATTTGAGGGTCTCGTGCATCACGAAGATCGGGAATACGGGAGGCGTGTTGAACATCGAACGGTTGCGTGCCTCGTCGGTGTAGTGCGTGCCGTAGTTCACCATCGTCTGGAGTTTACGCTCAGAGCTGCCGATCAGGTCCTTGCGGATGATGACGAAAGTAACGCCCGCGGGGCCGACGTTCTTCTGCGCACCGCCGTAGATCATGCCGTACTTCTTGACATCGACCGGACGGCTCATGATATCCGACGACATGTCGGCCACCAGCGTGACGGGGCAGTCCATATCCTCGTGGATCTCGGTACCGTAGATGGTGTTGTTGGTGGTAATGTGGAAGTAGTCCGCGTCGGTCGGGATCGTGTAGTTCTTCGGAATGTAGCTGTAGTTCTTGTCCTCCGAAGAAGCGACGATCTCTACATCGCCGTAGAACTTGGCCTCTTTGGCTGCCTTCTTGGCCCAAACGCCGGTCTGAAGGTAAGCGGCCTTTTTCTTGAGCAGGTTGGCCGGAACCTCGAAGAACTGGGTCGAGGCACCGCCGCCGAGGAACATGACGGCGTAATCGTCGGGGATATTGAGAAGATCTCTCCACAGCTGCTCCGTCTCGGCCATGATGCGCTCCCAGCCCGGAGTGCGGTGCGAGATTTCCAGAATACCGATGCCGGTGTTGTCGAAATCGCGGATGGCCTCAATAGCGGATTCGATCGCCTCTTTCGGCAATACGCAGGGTCCTGCATTGAAATTGTGCTTTTTCATAAATCTTTGATTTTATTAAGATTATTGATGTTTGTATGTTATCTTCAAAATTTCTACAAAAGTAGGAATTATTTTAGCAATCCGCAAGCAAACCGCGGAAATTTTTGCCCCGCCGGAAAAGCGGCCGTTTTTTCTCCCGAATTAAATAGTTTTTATTAAATTTGCACGATTAACCTTCGATGAATCCGACATGATAAAGTCCATGACGGGCTTCGGCAAAGCCGAAACCGCACTTTCGAACAAAAAAATTACGGTCGAGATACGTACCCTCAATTCCAAACAGTTGGACCTCTCCGTCAAACTTCCTTCGGCCTATCGTCCGTTGGAGTACGACATCCGTATGCTGGCCGGCCGGCGGCTCCAGCGCGGCAAGGCCGACCTGCTGATCAGCGTCGAGTCCGCCGCACAGCGCAGCACCGCCCGCATCGACGGGGAGCTGTTCCATATATATTATGAACAGCTGGTCGGGATCTGCGCGCGGGAGGGGATCACGGCATCGGAAGACTCGCGCATCGACAATGCGCTGATCCAGTGCGTGCTGCGCCTTCCGGAGGTGGTCAGCTCGCGCGAGGAGAGCCTCGACGACGACGAGCGTGCGGCCGTGCTGCGGACGGTGGAGGAGGCGCTCGACCGCCTCGATGCCTTCCGCACGCAGGAGGGGGCGATCCTGATCGCCGACCTGCTCGGACGGGTCGATCGGATCGAGTCTTTCAAGCGCGAGGTCGAACCTTTCGAGAAGGCCCGCACCGAAGTCATCCGCACCCGCATCCGGGAGGCGCTGGCGCAGCTGCAGGCCGAGGTCGATCATAACCGGCTGGAGCAGGAGATGATCTTCTACATCGAGAAACTCGACATTACCGAGGAGAAAGTGCGCCTGACCAACCATTGCAACTACTTCCGCGAGGTGGCTGCGTCGGAGGAGTGCGCCGGCCGCAAGCTGGGTTTCATCGCCCAGGAGATGGGGCGCGAGATCAACACGATGGGTTCGAAGGCCAACAACTCCGAGATCCAGATCCTCGTGGTCCGGATGAAGGACGAGCTGGAGAAGATCAAGGAGCAGGTACTCAACATCCTTTAGCCGCTATGGAGAGACTAGTCATATTTTCCGCCCCGAGCGGCTCGGGCAAGACGACGATCGTGCGGGAGTTGCTCAAGCGTTTCCCGCAGTTCGAATTTTCGATTTCGGCCACTAGCCGTGCCCCGCGCGGTGCGGAGCGCGACGGGGTGGACTACTACTTCCTCTCGTCGGAGGAGTTCCGCCGCGCCGTGGCGGAGGATCGCTTCGTGGAGTGGGAGGAGGTGTATAGCGGCACCTGCTACGGGACGCTGCGCAGCGAGATGGAGCGCATCTGGGGCAAGGGCAACGTCATCGTCTTCGACGTGGACGTGATGGGCGGGCTCAACCTGAAGCGCATTTTCGGCGACCGGGCCTGCGCGCTCTTCATCATGCCTCCCTCGATCGAGACGCTGCGCGAGCGGCTGGTGGGGCGGGGCACCGACTCTGCGGAGACCATCGAGCGCCGTCTGGCCAAGGCCGAATTCGAACTGAGCAAGGCTCCCGGTTTCGACCATGTGGTCGTGAACGACGATCTGCAGACGGCCGTCGATGAGGCCGCCTCGATCCTCTCGGATTTTCTGAAGTAACGTACAACCTTTTTTAGCCGATTTGCTGTGAAACATGTCATGTTGTATTTCGGCTCCTTCAATCCGATCCACAAGGGCCACGTGGCGTTGGCCGAATATGTGATCGGGAAGGGGCTGTGCGACGAAACGGTTCTGGTCGTTTCGCCGCAGAATCCGCTCAAGAGCGCCGAATTGCAGGCACCCGAGCTGGATCGCTTCTCGATGGCGGAGGCGGCCTGCGCCTCCTCGAAATATCCCGACCGGATCAAGCCCTCGGTCATCGAGTTTCTGCTCGACAAACCCTCCTATACGATCCATACGCTGCGCCACCTGCAGGAGAACTACGGCCGGGAGATGAGCTTCTCCCTGCTCATGGGCGACGACCTGCTGCCGCAGCTGCCCGAGTGGAAGGAGTTCCGGGAGATCGTGGACAACTATCCCATTTACGTCTATCCGCGCTGCGGCGGGACTCCGCTGCCCGATCTGGGCGGGCGGATCACGCTGCTGGACGAGGCTCCGCTCTGCCCCTATTCGTCGAGCGAAATCCGCGAGCGGTTGGGCCGGGGCGAGGATGTGAGCAACATGCTGCCCGATGGGGTCATGCGCCTGATCCGCGAGAAGGACCTCTGGAGTCCGGCCCGGTACATCGCCTCGCTCACGGCCCGCATCGAGGCCGAGCCCGACTGCGCCGAACTTTATGTCGAGCGGGGGCAGTGGTACTACCGCCGCAACGAGTGGGGTGCGGCGCTCAACGACTTCAACCGCGCCCTGAAGCTCGATCCCGGGCACAGTCAGGCGCGTCAGTTCGTCGATATGGTCTATGAGATCCTCTCGTTCCGTTACAAAGACATTTACAATCCCTGATATGAAACGACTCAACATCGCTTTGCTGGCGGGCGGCGACTCCTCCGAGCGGGAGATCGCCCTGCAGAGCGCCGCGCAGATCGCCGGTGCGCTCGATGCGCGGAAATACGACATAACGACGATCGACCTCCACGGCCGGGACTGGCACCACACCGCAGCCGACGGCCGTCGGTGGCAGGTCGATAAGAACGACTTCTCGATCACGATCGACGGCCAGCGCAAGGAGTTCGACTACGCGCTGATCCTCATTCACGGCACTCCGGGCGAAAATGGCCGCCTGCAGGGCTATCTGGATATGATGGGTATTCCCTACTCGTCCTGCCCGATGACCTCTTCGGTGGTTACCTTCGACAAGATCACCACCAAGCGCACCGTCGCCGACTACGGCATTCCGGTGGCCCGGGGGCTTTTCTTCGTCCGGGGCGAACGGATCGACGCGCAGGAGGTCGTCGCCCGGCTGGGGCTGCCGCTCTTCGTCAAGCCCAACGCCAGCGGCAGCTCGTTCGGCGTGACCAAGGTCAAGCGGGAGGAGGAGATCCTGCCGGCCGTCGAGGCCGCTTTCGCCGAGAGCGAGGAGATTCTGATCGAGGAGTGCATCGCGGGCCGCGAGATGGGCTGCGGAATCCTCGTGACGCGCGACCGGGAGCTGGTTTTCCCGATCACGGAGATCGTCTCGAAGAAGGAGTTCTTCGACTACGAGGCCAAATATACGGCCGACTGCTCCGACGAGATCACGCCGGCCGACCTCGCACCTGAGGTGCGTGCCGAATTGAACCGGCTCACCCTGCTGGCCTATAAGGCCTGCCGCTGCACTGACTCTTAAACACATCTCAGAGCCCACGAGACATCTCAGGAACGCGTAACGCCTCTTCTCCTTGAAAAAAAAGGGAGGCGTGG
>JAIEHQ010000055.1 GCA_029065825.1 Alistipes sp. | reverse complement strand
ATTCGAGAATGCGGAGCAGGAGGTTTTCACCTCTCCGCAGGGTACGAACACGATTATCGTGCAATACGATTTCGTGTGCCGTCCGACCGTCTATAAAAAACGCCTCGTATGGGATAAGAAACTGTGGACGTATCCCGGCAGCGGATTCATGGAATCGGTGCATTTCGGCGTAGAGTGGCTCTCCGAAGACCGCATACGGATAAGCTACGATGACTTGGACGACGAATACGACGAAGAGTTCATTGTCGTGATACCGTGATGAAATTTGATCGATCTGCGCCTGCAAACACGGCATGCGGATAGGCGGCAGCATGAGAGAATCCGTACGGTAATCGCATCCATCATCGCTCAAGGCCTTTGAATTGTCGTGCTTCCTGAGAGAGAAATTATCGTAAATCAGCGTCGTGGCGATGTTCCTGTGTCCGAGCAACTTGCTGTTTGTTTGCCACCGCAGTATTTTCACACCACAAATATCAGACAATCATAGGCTTTGTCTGGGAAATCGCAAAAACAACAGAAAATCCCGCAATCAAATATAAATATCTATAATTTAGTGATTTATATTTGATTTTTCATCGTTTCTCTATCCTTTTTATAGATTTGATAGGAGTTCACGAAGTTCTGCCAGACGATATAGGCGGTCGGAGCGATCGAAGAGATGGGATCGAGGAACGATTGGGCCATCCAGACGGCCAGCACCGTGTTCTTCTGCCCCAGAGACTGTCCGCCCGCCGAAGCATCGCCGTAGCGGCGGCCGAGCATGCGCCCCAGCTTGAACTGGAGCAGGCAAATCACGAGGGCGACCAGAGCCAGGGCGATCTCCGTCCGGGGATCGGCGTTGCGCAGATCGAGAATGAAGGCGGTCGTACGGCCGATGACCACGACCAGGGAGACCAGCCACATATAGAACGAGATCTGGCTGTGTCCGGCAATCCATCGGGTCAGGCGGGGCAGGACGGCCCGGCAGAGCTGGGCGCAGACGAACGGCAGCACGAGCAGCGGAGCCACACGCGACAGGATCCCGAGAAAGGTGCAGTGCTCGGCCCCGACCAGCGACAGCACGGTGGGAGCGGCGAGCGCAACGACCATGTTGCAGATCAGGCTGTAGGTAGCCATCGTCGTCACGTTGGCCCCCAACATCCCTCCGATGACGACGGCTGCCATAGCGACGGGAGCGAGCACGCAGATCAGCGCCCCCTGCGCCACGACAGGATCGTAGCGGCAAAGAAGCAGATAGACCGCAGCGCATCCCGCCAGCTGCAAAACAAGCAGCCAGAAATGCAGCATACTCGCACGCATCTGCCGCACATCGACACGACAGAAGGTAAAAAAGAGCATCAGAAAGATCAGCACCGGAGTGATCATCTGATGAGAAACCGTTTCGAGCGCAGTAACCGGACGGCACAACGCCGCCCCGACCACCATGCCCAACGGCATGGCGATCGTCTTGACGTTACGGTGCAGGGAGTGAAGCAACCCCATCTCCGTGCGGAATTATGCCAGAAGCTCCTTTACCTTGGCTGAAATATCCTTGCCGTCGGCGCGTCCGGCCAGCTGCTTGGAGGCCACGCCCATGACCTTGCCCATCTCCTTCATCGAGGAGGCACCCGTCTCGGCGATGATCGCACGCACGGCCTCGGTCAGCTCCGCCTCGCTCATCCGCTTGGGCAGGAACTCCTCCAGCACGGCGACCTGCGCAGCCTCTTCGGCCGCAAGATCGGGACGGTTCTGCCGGGTGTAAATATCGGCGGAGTCGCTCCCCTGCTTGGCCAGCTTCGAGATGATTTTCAGCACATCGGCATCGGGCAGTTCGGCGATGCCGCCCGTCGCCGTCTTCGCCTCGATAATATACTTCTTCACGTTGCGCAACGTCGTAAGGCGCACCGTCTGCTTGGCCTTCATGGCATCCATGATGCCCTGCGAAATCTCCTTCTCTAAACTCATAACAAATTGAATATTTAAGAATTAACACTATCTTCCGACATCTTTCCTCCCGGTGTGCTCGCGCATGCCATTCCTATCATCGTGAACAGCGCGTTGTAAGCGATCAGCTCGAACCCTATGTGGTAGCCGAACCGCTCGGCCGCCCAGCGCTGCAATGCGATCGAAAGCAGAGGGGCGGCGACGGCGATCCAGGGCACCCACGCATCCCGCACCCGCCGCCGGGTCAGGATGCCGAAGGCGAACATTCCCAGAATAGGCCCGTAGGTATATCCGGCAACCTTGAAGATCAGATTGATCACGCTGTCGTTGCCGAAGCGGCCGAAAAGCAGCACCACGACCGCCAGCACCGCCGCCATCGCGACATGCACCCACTGACGCACCCGCGTCAGCCGGCGGTCGTCCCAACGCGAGGGGCCGCGCAGCATATCGACCGTAAACGAGGTCGTCAGTGCGGTCAGCGCCGCGCCTGCCGAGGAGTAGGTACTCGAGATAAGCCCCACGACGAACATGATGCCCACGATCAGGGGCAGGCCGCCCCGCACGGCCACGACAGCGAAAAGCTGATCGCTCTTCTCGGGCAACGGGATCCGGCATTGTCCGGCATAGAGATACAACAGCACGCCCAGCACGAGGAACAGCAGGATGACGACCATCTGGCTGAAAGCCGTAATGACTATGTTGATCTGCGCATCGCGCGCCGAGCGGCAGCTCAGGTTGCGCTGCATCATGTCCTGATCGAGTCCCGTCATCGCCACCAGCGTGAACAGTCCGCCGAAAAACATCTTCCAGAAATAGCGCGGCGAGGCCGCATCGTCGAAGAAAAAGACGCGCGACATGGAGTCGGAGGCGACGCGCTCCCCTATTTCGGGCAACGCGATGCCGAGACCGCGCATGAGGAAAACGATGCTCAGCACGATGGCGGCAACGAGACACAAGGTGTGCAATATGTCGGTCCATACCACCGAACGCACTCCCCCGCGGCGCGTATATAGCCAGACAAGAAAGACCATCGCCCCCGCATTGACCGCAAAGGGAAGTCCGAACGGACCGAAAACAAGCGCCTGCAGCACGGTGCAGACGGCAAATATCTTGAGGGCCGCCGCCAGCATCTTCGAGACGAAGAAGAACCACGCCCCCGTCCGGTGGGAGGTCACGCCGAACCGGCGGTCGAGGTACTCGTAGAGCGACACGACCTGCAGCCGGTAGAACAGCGGGATCAGCACGAAGGCGATGACCAGCTGGCCGGCCGTAAATCCGAAGACCATCTGCATGTAGGAAAACGAATCCGCCGCGACCGAGCCGGGCACGGAGACGAACGTCACTCCCGACATGGCGGCACCGACCATCGCCAGCGCGGCCACATACCAGGGGTTCTCGCGGTTGCCGGTAAAAAAGGCCCTGTTCGACACCCTTCGTCCGGCGATCCCCGCCACGACGAACAGCACCGCGATATAACCGAGCACGGTTAGCAATACAGCTCCTGGAGTCATCCTCGAATGAAATTTACGACGGGTCAAAGATAAGAATAAGCCGAGTGCAAAAGCAAATTTATTTGCGATTTTGCCGAGCGGGAGTATCTAAGACGAAGCCAAAACGAATAAGCGAGGGCAAAAGCAAGCCGGCTTCCATTTTGGCGGGCGGGAGTATCTGAATCCAAGCCCCCGCAGGTCACTCCGCCGAAGCGGGCTCCGATTTTTCGGAACCCCCGACCTCCATCTGACAATCGATCTCCAGCGCCTCGATCCGCAGCCCAGGTATCGGCCTCACAACGAGAGGAGGAGGCTGCTGCATCCGTTTCTTCTGTGCGTCGTACGCTGCGGCCGGCGGGTCCGCGACAGGATGATCCGTGACAAGAAGCCCTGCAAAACTGTCTTTTGCATTTTTCGACACAATCCGGGAAATTAAAAGCCGATAAAACAAACAGTTCCTGCAACAAATACAACCCTTTTTCCGCCGACGGACAAACCTTCAGAAAGCCGACGGCCCCGCATACGCATTTTTAATCCGCCGAATTCCGCCGAATTCGTCTATTTTTCGCTACCTTTGCATCCCGTTAAACGTTCTATACAGATATGTTGAGTAGAAGACAACTTAGAATCAAAGCGATAAAGGCTCTGTACGCGCATCTGAAATCCGAGGCCGACAACATGATCGCCTCCGAGAAAAACATGATGACCTCGATCGACAAAACCTACGATCTCTATTTTCAGATGATGACCCTCCCGGTCGAACTGGCCCGCTACGCACAGCAGCGCCAGGAGCTGGCCCGCCAGAAAAAGTTGCCTACCCACGAGGATCTCAACCCCAACACGCGGTTCGTCGATAACGCCGCGATCCGCATGATCGCCGACAGCGACTCGATCAACGACCGCATCGCGGCCCGCAAGCTCGGCTGGGAGCGCTGCCCCGAACTGATCCGGGCCCTCTACAACCAGCTTATCGCGACGGACTACTTCCAGGAGTATATGAACGCTCCGGAAAGCTCGTTCAAGGCCGATGTCGCATTGCTCTGCACCTTTTTCGAAAAGGAGCTGCAGGAGTGTCCGCTGCTGGACGAGGTGCTCGAAGAGCAGTCCCTCTTCTGGAGCGACGACCTGGGCTTCGTGCTGACGCTCGTCATCCGCACGCTTTCGAACATGCGCCAGTCCCACACCGATGTCAAGGTACTGCCCGAATTCAAGAGCGAGGACGACGTGGATTTCGTCAAGACCCTCTTCGAGAAGACGCTCATCAACTACAACGACCGCATCGACTGCATCGACAAATTCATCTGCAACTGGGACGTGGAGCGTGTCGTGTTCATGGACAACCTCATCCTGGCAACGGCCATCACCGAGCTGGTATCGTTCCCGTCGATTCCCGTCAAGGTAACGCTCGACGAATACATCGACATCGCCAAGTTCTACTCTACCCCGGGCAGCAGCACCTTCATCAACGGCGTGCTGGACAAGATCGTCGTGACCCTGACCGAAGAGGGGTCGCTCCGGAAAAGCGGCCGGGGCCTCATCTGATGCGATCCATTGCCTGCCTCCTGCTCGTCGCGCTTCTCGCGCCGGGCTGCACCCCCCGCAAGGCCCGCCTCGCTTCGCAGGCGGCAGGTCCCGAGCTGCGGCTTACCGACTCGGCGCTCCGCTGCGGCATCTCCGACACGCTGCGTTTCGGCCGTCTGTACGAAGGGGAGTCGGGCGTGCGGCGCATCCGCCTGCAAAACGCCTCGTCGCAGACGATCGTCCTGACGCACCACGAACTCTCCTGTCAGTGCGTGGCCCCGGTTTACGAGCGTCGTCCGCTCCGGCCGGACAATAGCATGCCGCTCGAGGTCCGCTTCGACACCCGGGGCGAGCGGGGCTGGCAGATGAAGCTGCTGAAGCTCTACACCTCCGAATCGCAGCAGCCGATCCGCCTCTTCATCGAAGCCGAGGTGGAGTGATTTCCGACATTGCGCGAATTTTGCTATATTTGCGGAAGAGATAAGACCAACAACAAACCAATTCAATAGAGAAAACTATGATCAACTTACTTCAAACGGCCACTCCCCCGCAGGCGGGCAGCAGCTATTCGCTCTTCATCATGCTCGGTCTGATGGTTCTGGTTCTGTGGCTCTTCATGTGGCGCCCCGAATCGAAGCGCCGCAAGCAGATGGCACAGTTCCGCGCCGGTCTCAAGAAAGGCGACAAAATCATCACGGCCGGAGGCATCTACGGCGTGGTAAAGGAGGTCAAGGAGACCACCCTGCTGATCGAGGTCGATGGCAACATCACGCTGCGCATCGACAAGAACATGGTCGTCGCCGACACGAGCGACCTGCAGCAGCAGCGATAAGCAGGCCACGACAACGGGGCGGTCCGTCGGAAACATTCCGATGAGCCGCCCTTTTTTCTTATCGACACACCCGCGCCGGAGCGGTCGCCCGCATCCGGCGAAGACAAACACCGACACTCATGAGCAAGATTTTCAACTACAAGACCCAGGGAACCTGCTCCCGTGCCATCGAGATCGAGCTCGAAGGCGACATCGTCCGCAGCATCCGTTTCGACGGCGGATGCCACGGCAACACGCAGGGCATCGCGCTGCTGGCGCGCGGCAAGCGGGCCGAAGAGATCATCGCCTGCCTCGAAGGCGTGGACTGCAAGGGCCGGAGCACCTCCTGCCCCGACCAGCTGGCCAGGGCGCTCCGCGAGGCACTCGCGCAATAGGGCCGCCGCAGGGCGTGCGCCCCGAACTCACGAAAGAAAGGACACCCCTGCCCCGATCGACGGAAAATCACGAAAACGAAAACCCCGACTCCGGAAACCGGCCGTCGGGGTTTTCTTTGGTTGAACTGCCGGGACTCGAACCCAGAACGACAGAACCAAAATCTGCTGTGTTACCATTACACCACAGTTCAATCCGATGCTCGAAAGC
>JAIEHQ010000054.1 GCA_029065825.1 Alistipes sp. | reverse complement strand
CCTGCTGACCATTCCCGACATATATCCCGAGAAGAGGGAGCGCTACATGCGCTGGCGCGGGTGGCGCGAGAACCTGCGCCAGCGGAGGGAGCAGTTCCGCAGGCGGCTGCAGGAGCATCTGGCCCGCATCGGCATGAAGCGGGAGCTGTAGCCGCAGCGCGATGACGAAAGGCCCGGGACCGAACAGACGGTCCCGGGCCTTTTTGCGTCGCCGGGGGTTACCGCGATGCGGCGGCCTTCGAACCGGTCACGCCCTGCGAGTCGCGCGCCCAGTCGCCCCGCGCGCGGAGCACCTGCTCGACGATGTCGCGCACGCAGCCGCAGCCGCCCGCGAATTCGGAGACGTAGCGCGAGGTCTCGATCACTTCGGCCGCCGCGTCGGAGGGGCAGACCGGGATGCCGACGGCCCGCATGCACTCCAGGTCGGGGATGTCATCGCCCATATAGACCACGTGCTGCGGATCCAGTCCGTAGCGGCCGAAGAAGTCGCGCATGGCGGCGATCTTGTCCATGCAGTCCAGATAGGCATCCCGGATGCCGAGCATCCGCAGGCGGTGCGCGAGCGTCTCGCCCCGTCCGCCGGAGATGATGCACACCTTGTAGCCCATGCGGATGGCATAGGCGATGGCGTAGCCGTCTTTTGCGTAGTATTTGCGGATGAAGTCGCCGTCGGCCAGCGGAATGATGCCGCCGTCGGTCATTACGCCGTCCACGTCGAAGATGAACGCTTCGGTCTTTACGATGTCTTCCTTGAAGTTTGCCATATGTGTTCGCTTAGAATTTCATAGATTCGTTCGAGTTCCGGCCGGTCGGCCAGCAGTGTCCGGTGGCGCTGCTGTGTCGGTAGGTCGCCCCGTACGGCGGGACCGGTCTGCATGCGGGCCGGGTCGCCCGAGGCGAGTGCCTTGGCCGCCGTCTCCTCGATGAGCGGGGCCAGTGTCTCGAACGGCAGGTCCGTCCCGCGGAGCACCTCCGCCCCCATTGCGTAGAGATGATTGACGAAGTTGCAGGCGAAGACCCCCGCCAGATGGAGCTGGGCGCGGCGGGCGCTGTCGGCCCGTGCGACCGTGCGGCTGAGCCGGCGTGCCAGCTGCTCGAGCTCCCCGGCGAAGGAGTCGTCGCTTCCCTCGACGAAGAGCGGAATGCGGGAGAAATCGACCTGTCGGCCCTGCGTGAAGGTCTGCAAGGGGTAGAGCACGCCCCGGCGGGCGATCCGCTCGGGGAGAGCCTCGAGTCCGATGCCTCCGGCGGTATGGACGACGGCCGCCCCTTCGCCGAAGGGAAGGTTTGCCGCCAGCTGCGGGATGGCTGCGTCGCTCACGGCGAGCAGGTAGAGGTCGGCCGCCGCCAGATGGGCCGGGTCGGTGCAGCCGGGGATGCCGGTGCGGGCCGAAAGTTCGACGACGCGGGCGGCGTTGCGGCCGAATATCTGCCGCAGTTCGATTCCCTCGCAGCGGCAGATCGCCTCCGCCAGCGCCTCGGCGAGGTTGCCGCTGCCGATGAGTACGATGTTTTTCATGACTGGTTGTTTTTCGGGCCGCAGCCGGTTTCCTTGCCGGTTTCCTTGCCGGGAGCGGCGGCCGGCGTGTCGTCCGGTGCGTCCAGATCGGTCAGCAGGACCTCGGCGGTCGCTCCGCGGATGGCCTCGTGCAACGTCGCCAGCGCCTGGTCGATGCGCTCCAGACGCGGACTTCCGCACAGCTCGATGCGTGCGTCGCTGCGGTTCTCGACCGTTTCGAGCAGGTCGAAGAGCGAGAGCGTCGCGATGTCGCGTCCGGGGGCGTAGGAGATGTCGCGGTCGTTGTCCGGGTCGGGTATTTCGATCAGCAGCCCGCTCCGGGTCAGCTGGTAGATCGATTCATTGACGATGCGGGCCGGCAGTGCGAGCCGGCGGCGCAGTTCGGGCAGGGGCAGCGCGCCCTTGCCCGTGCGGAAGTGGCGGATTACCTCCAGCTGGATCAGCAGCAGGATGCGCCGCCGGGCGTTCTGGCTGATGGCGAGCGACTCCCGCTCTTCGGCGAAGCGGCCGATGTTCTGGTAGGCGAACGAAAGTTCGCCGCCGAAAAGCAGGATCTGCCACGAGGTCTGGAGCCAGATCAGGAAGAGGGGCAGGGCGGCGAAGCTGCCGTAGATGGCGTTGTAGGAGGTCATCCGCTGCTGCAGATAGACGTAGCCCCACTGGAAGAGCAGGAAGATCGTGCCGGCGACGATGCCGGCCGTCAGCGCGCTGCGCCGAAGCACTTTCGTGTTGGGGACCACCACGTAGAGCAGGGCGAACAGCCCCCAGATCAGCACGAGGGCCGACAGTTTGGTGGCGATGAGCGTGATGGCCGTGCGCTCGGGGTCGAACAGTTCCAGGGCGTACTGTCCCAGAGCGCTGGCCGTGAGCCAGAGTATCGGGGCGACGGTTACCAGCACCAGATAGTTGATGTAGCGGCGGGCCGCGTTGCGCGAGGTGCGTACCTCCCAGATGTTGTTGAAGGCGCTCTCGACCGAACCGAAGACCCGTATGACGGCCCAGAAGAGCGTGACGATCCCGACGGCGGCGAGGATTCCTCCCTGAGTGCCGGCCAGCGCCTTGCGTGCGAAGCCGACCGCATAGTCGATCACGGCGCCGTTCTGCGGGAAGAGGTCGTAGAGTCCGGCGATGAGCCGTTCGGTAAGTCCGAAACCCTTGACCACGGCCAGAAGCAGGGCGAGGATCGGCACCAGCGAGACCAGCGTGTAGAACGTGAGGGCCGCGCTGCGCACGAGCGTGTCGTGGGCGATCAGACCTCGGGCGGTGTAGAACAGCAGCCGGTACTGCCCGACGAGCCAGCGCACCGCCCGGTTGCGGCCCGGAGGGCGGTCGCCGCGCAGAGCGGTCGCCGAGAGATAGGTAACTATGCGTTTGATCTTCATTGCCAGGGACCCTTACGATCCAAAGGTAGTCATTTCGGCCGTTATCTCCAAAACGCCCCGCCGGGTCACTTCAGGCGGATCGTCCAATAATCCTGCCCGATTCGTGTAAAGGCGATGCGGCCTTCGCCCCCTTCGCGGATCCCCGTGCGGCGGCAGATTTCGGCGGCGGGTATCGGGAATTCCTGCTTGAGGAGGGTAAACCTCCGGCCTGCGAGTTCGCGTTTGAGCGCACGCGGGTCGTAAGGTTCGATGCGCTCGATCTCGAACCAGCGGCCCAGCAGCCCCTCGCAGCGCTCGCGGGCGAATCCGTAGCCGTTGGCGCTCCAGCAGTCGGCGCGATCCTGCAGGTGGAGCTGCGTGAGGCGGCTCTTCTGGATCGCCACGTCGGGCTGGAAGAGCCAGCGGTAGGCATCGGGAGCGAAAGGCTGTGCGGGCGGCGGCGGTACGGTGTCGGGCCGGGCGGAGAATTCCCCCTGTCCGATGGCGACGGCCGTGAGCAGCGGTCCCGTCCCGTCGGCATAGACCACCACCTCCTTGCACTCGTCGTGCCACGAGACCGCTTCCGTGCGGCAGGGACCGAACAGACGGAAAGTTTCGTCCACGTCGAACAGCGGGGAGTTCTTGATGCAGCAGGCATCGGCCCGGCGGCGGATCCGGGGCAGCAGCCCCACGATGTCGGGCGAGCACGCTTCGAGGCGCACCAGCTTGCGCCCGTCGGCCGCACGGCGGTCGGGATCGGCGTAGATCCAGTCGAAATGTTCGCCGTCGCTGGCCAGAAACTCTTCGGCCGAGGCGTTCACGACCCGGATGTTCTCCGCTCCGAGCCGCCGGAAGTTTTCGGCGGCGACGGCGGCCAGCACCGGATCGCGTTCGAGGGCCACCACCTCGCGGAACCGCTTGGCCAGGTGGTAGGAGTCCACTCCCAGCCCGCAGGTAAGGTCAAGCACCCGCTCGCCGCTGCAGTTCTTGCGTGCGGCGCACGCCTGGCTCGAAGCCTGCTCGAAGGCTCGTGGCGGCAGAATGCAGCGGGCGGCGAAGTAGTCGGGCAGCTTGGTTCTGGCCCGGGAGAGGTATTTGACCTGGGTGGCCACGAGCGCGGCATGGGGCATGCGTTTGTCGAGGGCGATCCGTTCCGGTGCCCGGTCGATCGAGCGGTCGATCAGTTCGCGGACCTCGGGGGTCAGCAGCAGGAGGTATTGTTCGTGCGTGAGGGTCATTCCGGCAGCGAAGATACCGATTTTTTCCGTTCGGCGCTCCAGAGCAGCAGCGTAGCCGCCGTGAAAAGGGCGTAGATCGCCAGACACGCTCCGTCGGAGAGGCGCACCCCGACCGTGGCGGCAGGAAGCTCCGCGGCTGCTGCGACCAGCAGGTTCTGAAGCCGTGCGGCACCTCCGGCCGCCGCTGCGAAGAGGGGCGCGGCCGCCTGGAGCGGCAGGAGGAGCCACAGGGTGCAGCTGGCGACGATCGGATAGGCGGTCAGGAGCAACAGCGGGTTGAGGATCAGACCGATCAGCGACACCTCGCCGAAGGTGCGGGCGATCAGCGGTGCGGTCGCGAGGCTCGCCGCGAAGCCGATGGCGAGGGTGGTGAGGATCGGATCGAGCGCACGCCGTCCCGTGCGGCAGCGGCGTGCGAGCGGGATGCCCCAGGCGATCACGCCCGCGACGGCCGTGAACGAGAGCTGGAAACTCGGATCGAAGAGTGCCTGCGGGTGGAGCATCAGCATCAGGAAGGCTGCGGCGGCCAGTGCGTTCATGCCCGAATATTCGAACGATGCGGCGGCGGCCGTCTGCAGCAGCGAGCACATCAGTGCGGCCCGCACCACGCTCGGAGGGAATCCCGCGACGGCGGCATAGAGCCAGATCAGCGCGATGACCGCGGCATTGCGCAGCAGGTGGCCCCGGCGCAGCAGCACCAGCCGCCGCAGGAGCAGGTTGGCCAGCAGGAAGACGATGCCCGTGTGAAGTCCCGAGACGGCCAGCAGGTGGGCGGCGCCGCTGCGGACATAGGCGGCGCGCAATGCCGGCGGAAAGTCGCTTCGGTCGCCGGTGGCCATGGCGTTGCAGAGCGCCTGTTCCGCTTCGGGCAGGTGCAGCCGGTCGAGTCGGCGGACGGCCCCTTCGTGGAGGCGCGCTGCCGATCGCCGCAGAGAGAGGCCGCTGCCGGAACTGTCGTACCGCAGGATCGCGGAGGCATCGAAGCGGAGCGTGCCCGTGCAGCCGCGTCGGAGCATCAGCCGTTCGTAGCCGTTCGCTGTCGAGAAGGGACGGAGGCGGCCGTGCAGCGTGAGTCGGTCGCCGGCGCGGGGAGGACGCGCCGCAGAGTCGCAGCGCAGGATCAGGCGGCCTCCGGCGGGAAGCCATGCGCCGCTCGCCGGATCGTGCCGGGCCAGGAGCCGGCAGCTGAGGTCGGTGTATCGGCGGGTCGAGCGCAGCCGCTCTCCGACCATGAGTTCATAGGCCGTATCCTCCGCAGAGGCCGGCGGTTCGGGAGCGGACGACAGGTCGGCGACGATCGATCCGAACAACAGCAGCATGCCCGCCGTCGCGCATTCGGCGGCCCGTCCGTCGGCCAGCAGTGCGGCGATTCCGCACAGGAGCACTCCGGCGGCCGCGAACCACAGCGGCAGGGCGTAGCCGTCGGCCAGCAGGATTCCCGCGACGAAAGGCGGCAGTGCCCGCAGCATCGGCAGGGCGCGGAGCCTGCGGCGGAGGTTCTCTCGACGGAAAAGCAGCATCGCCGTAGCCGTGTCAGTACATGTTGTCGTACATGCTCTGACTCTTGTCGTATTTCAGGTCGGAGAGCGAGGAGGCGACTACGCCGATGTTGAAACTCCAGCTCTTGAGGTTGCCGAAGGGGATCCAGACGAAGGACATTTGCCAGCAGTGGAGGTCGCGTTTGATGGAGATGGAGGTGGGCGATATCTTCCGGGCCTGGAAGTCGTAGCCGCTCGTTACGGTCACGCCCAGTTTCGGGAGTATCGTGACGCTGCCGCTGATCGAGAGGGTTTGATTCAGGGTCTTGCTGTAGCCGGTCGTGCCGTTGTTGGTCGGGGAGATCGAGTAGGCGACGTTGTAGCCCAGGGTCAGGTTCCAGGGGAGCGAGAAGTCGTAGTAGGCGTGGGCCATGTACTGCCTGCGCAGCATGGGGTCCATCGTGCCGTAAGGGTCGTAGAACGGGTTGGCGTAGAGCGGATCGAGAGTGCTCGGGTCGTTGATGGCGGGGATGGATCGGTCCTGCCGCGACTGGAACGAATAGCTGAATCCGGTGCTTGCCTGCGTGATGCGGCCCGGGAAGAAGAGCCGGTTGATGCGCCGGCCTTCGGGCGTGATGCGGTAGGGGTCCAGGGCGCTGACCTGGAGGCCCACTCCCTGGAAGAGCGTCGTGCGCAGCGAGAGCGGGATGGTGGACAG